>JBBRJI010000039.1:0-15503 GCA_038219625.1 Pirellulales bacterium
GTTGGCTTCAAGTTCCAGGTGTTGCTTTCCGGTTTCTCAAAGTTCATGCCACGCTTGGCTTTGGCGAGCATCGCATTGTATGCCTCCGCACGAACTTTGGCTGCAATAGCCGTTCCAAACGACAAATCAAAACTGGCTAGCCATCGCGGTGAGGTCTCTTTGCTACGCGATTTTTCTCCCTCGGCAAGGACAGTACATAATGTCACCAGTTCCGGGGCAAGTCGAGCAGACTCCTGCTGAGCCAGGGTGAGATCGCGAATGAAAATCGCTTCCTCCCGCTTGATAAACTCTTGCTTGGGTTTGTCAAGGGTTCCGACTCGTGCAATCTGTGCAGCATGAATCAAGGTCGTCCGCAATGGACTCTTCTTGACCTTCGCCATATATTCCGACTCACTCAAGTAATCGGGACGGTACAAATCCATCACTTCGGGGGAAAAAAAATAACTTAACCGGGAAGCAAACGCTTCGATCTTGCCTGGGTCGATTTTTTTCCCAACTTGACGATTCGGGTGAATCGAGAAATAGATACCCCCGGTCTCGTAGCACATGCGAGCTAGGGCATATGGGCCGAAACCTGAATCGATTACGGGCTCTTCGAAGTAGTTGTCCTGGTAGCCCAACTGCACTCGTTCAGGTAGCAACGTCTCGGGCCCTTGATCCACTTGACGCCAGTCTGGGGTTTGGTCAAACTTTGGATCCGGGTCCACGAATTTGATGTAGGTGAATTCCCGTCCGAAAGGCGCCGGCACCCCTAGGACATGGGACTGAATCGCGAACTTCTTGCACAATGCAATGGCTTCGTCCGCCATTGGCATGTCATCGCCACGCTCGTCGGTGATAGTTATCAAAACGACATTGCGCTCAGGGTCGTTCGGTCCACGAGATGTTCGCATGGACTTGAAACGATCCGCGACCGTCTTGATGGCGTGGAAAACCATTTCAACCCCTGACTCGTCAATCGCAATACTGTCGATGGCCGAGCGAATTTCAGAGAGATCGGTTGTGGGTTTCTTGGTCATGAATTGCACATCGTTTCCAAAGGAAACGATCGATGTAATCAACGAATCCGATTCGCGGAAACCCCCTCGCTTCCTCTTTTCCTCTTGAACAATCCCTAACTGTTCATAGATCCGGTCGAATCGATCGCGAATCTCTTGCCTTCGTTTTACCATCGAGATCGAACTATCGAATAACCACACGACCAACGTCGGCCGTTGCTCAATGGACTGCAGCAGTTCAAACGTAATTCGGTCGACGGCTCCCTGAGTGCCGGTTTCGCCGACTCCCGTCATTCCGCGAACGGCTTTCGTCGACTCCGTCAAACCAACCGCTTCCTTGATGTCAATGGAAATATGTACGGAGGCGTTTGGCATGGTTATGTCCACCTCCATGGTCGGTACCTCAGAAATATCGGCCAGGGTCGGTGCCGTCGAGAGTGCTATGTCCGTCAAACCGATCGAATTGGCACCGATCTCTTCCGATGGCGCTTCAGAATAGGCAATGTCATTGAAGATATCTAACGGCGGCAGTTCCTCCGCAATGGGTTGCGATTGGATAAAGAGCGCGAGAATCTCAGGCTGCGTTGCGATCGTATACGAAGCAAGTCCAACAATGATCACAAGGTGCACAAGCATACTGGCCAAGAACGACTTCGTGTCCGAATCAAACCAGTTGGCAACCGTTTCATCATCGTCATCGTCTGGATCGTCTTCATCGGAATCCTCCTCTTCCAACAAATCTCCATCGTCGCTTGCATTCATAGCCGACGACTCGTCTATGGACGCGTTTTCGTCGTTGTTGCCAAACTCGGCAGTGGAGGCCAAGGCCGGATCTATTTCAGTTGCATTGGGTCGCTTCAACATTGGCCAACTCGAGGGGAACGCGATGGACGAAAACCAACTTCTAAGGGCTGTATCTTCGTAGCCCCAGACCCTATTGTCTTGTTTCCAGGACAGGTATTCAACATCCAGAGCAACCAAATGCTTCTACAAATACTCATTTTTCGGTGACTTTCCAGCAAATTGACCCGATCGCTCGATTTCGGGGGACTTAGGGACCAATAGTAGGCGGTTTAATGCCCTAGTGCTCCGTCCAAATCAAGAATTAGGGTTCTGACTTCGCGGAAGCCGCCAAGGCTTTCAGCGACTTTTTTGGGCCATTCCAATGATTTGATGCTTTCCCCCCGAAACTCTTGGCGAGTTCCGCTACCCTAAAGTCTAATGTGGACAAAGCACTAGGTCGAGCAAAGGGCCTCGCTCGGCGACGGCGAAACACCACCGTTTCAGAATGTCTCTGGATAGATTACGAATTCAATGCGTCGGTTGGTCGCGCGATTTGCTGGGCTTTGGTTGTCCGCAATCGGATAGTTATCGCCGTGGTTTAACGTAAAGAGTTGGCTGATGGGCATCTGATTGCGGCGAGTGAAGTGCTCTAACACCGCATTGCTTTGAGCGGCTGCCAGTTGGTGATTGGTTGAGAAAGTCCCGCCGTAGAGGGGCGAATTGTCCGTGTGACCCTCAATGGCAATTCGCTGCCGTGTGTAGCTGCGTTTCAAAGTCTCCGAGATGCGATCCAGTATGCCCGAAGCGGACGGTGTCATTTGCGCAGTCCCAGGCTGGAACAACTGATCGGCTGGAACGCGGAGACGAATGACGCCGCCATCGTTTTCGAAGGAATACCCCAATTCCCGAAGCGGTTCGCTTCCAATTTTGCTGCTGGTGTTGGCCGTTAGCTTAGCGCCACCTCGACGATCTTGAAGCGATTGCTCTACCTGAACTCGGTCCGCTAAACCACGAAATTGTTGATTGGATTGGACCGAGGCGACTCGAGACTGTTGCAGCTGATTGTTGACATCCTGAAGTTGTCGTTGCATCAGGTCGGAACGTTCTTTGAACAACTGCATCTGCTGTTGAGATTGCGCTAGTTGGGTAGTTAGTTGCCGATTGTTATCGTCCAAGAGTTTCGCTCGGCGTTCTAGTTCCGCGAGCTGTGCTGGAAGTTGCGGACTGGCCAAACTGGTGGCTGTGTTGGGAACAAAAAACCCAGATGGAGTTGCAGTCAAATACGGGTTGCTTCGATTGCATCCGAGAAGCGCTGACGCGAGAACAACGAGGATCGCGATCCTATTCCAATTCGAGCAAGCGACACCCGACGACCGAAACGATGAGTTCGATCGCGTGAGTCGCGGTTTCATATGGAAAGAGACGCAAAAGTTCATGTCCAGGAGATATCATGTAAGTCAGGTTAAAGCAAGAGCGAAAGGATTGATAGCAATCATGCAGCCAATCGCTGGTACATCTTAAAAACCCTTTCTCCAACAACCTCGGGGGAGCACATCGACTGGACCCTTTTCAGTGCGGATTCCCCTAACGTAGAAATCTGCCGTGGAGCAGCGTGCAGACGACGAAGGGCGGCGGCCAACGCAACCGAATCCTCGCTCGGGAAAACGATTCCGTCGATTCCGTTCCGAACCACTTCCTTCATACCGCCAGCGTTGCTGACGATCGGGCAAACTCCCTGTCCCATCGCCTCCAAAAGTGCTCGGCACAGTCCTTCTTTTCGGGATGGCATGACAAACAAGTCCATTCCCTTCATGAGCGTGGCGGCATTATTCGTATAGCCAAGCATCCGAAGTCGGCCTTGCAAGCGAGGATCGTTGACCAGAGCTGCGCACGCGGGATCTTCCATAGGTCCAGCGATAATAGCTACCAAATTTGGAATGTCGGAGCATTCGATTAAAGCGCGAAGCATGACATCGATGCCTTTGACGGGGCGAATCGTTGCAACCGTCCCAACGACAAAAGCGTCCGGACTTATCCCAAACTTCGCTCGCAACTCTTCCCTAGATAGCGACAGCTCCACCTTTTCAACGCAGTTGTAGATGACTTCGCACTTGCTTTCGTTGACTCCACCCTTCATCAGCGCGTTTTTTACCGCAATGGACTCGCAAGTGTGAACCGAGACCCTGGGGGAAAGATAAGTGATCCAGTCTGCTGGCTCTCGCCAAGATGGAACACGAGTGATCCCGTAAAAAGAAACAATGGTCGGTCGTTTCCTCATTCCAATCGTTGCAAGAACTGTTTGCGATAGAGCTCGCGGCAAGAAAGAATGGACGATGTCGGGTTGGAAATTTCGAATGGTCTTTCTCAGGGTCGAAATGGCTTTCAAATCTACTTTCCGTCGACTTGAAAATGCCACAAACTGATCGTGGCCAAGCCCACTAGCAAGTGGATTCCTGGCGTCAGCGATCAATAGCTTCATTTCATCGGTTGTGTTGGCTCGCTGTTGCAGATCGCGTGCCAGAGCTGCAGGCGCATTGATGGCTAAGACTCGCATCGATCATTTCCTTAGAGCTGCAACTGCCAAAATCTATTGGTAGCTATTTATCGGAAACGATGTCAAGCGAACTTTCCCAGTCGTAGCTGAATTCGTGAGAATTCAGGCAGGGACAGAATTCTCGCGAATTCCGCGGCACTCAACTATTCTAGAACTCAGCTGACTCCAGAACTCAGCTGACTCCAAGCTCGCGTTCAAGTCGGCTGAGCCGTGTTTGCAAATCGTTGACCGAATCCTTGAGTGTTTCGATTTCCGATTCCATCTCTTTCATCTTAAGATTGGAATTCTCGCTTGGAACGGCGTTTCCCTGCGCCGAACGATTTGATGAAGGCGTAGGCTCCACGGCGTCCCCCGTGGCGGATAAGCCAGCAGCAACCGACTTGCGCACTTGCTCGAGCTCCCACTCGGGATAGAGGTTGTGGGACACAATCTGCCCCCGTCCTGGCGGGCTCAATTCGACAACCAGATTGCGGCGTTTGAGCTCATTGAACAATTCGGTCATGTGATTTAGGTCATTGATCGGCTCCATTCGAGCCGCTCTGGTTCGGAGTTCACCCAAGGTCTGTTCGCCTCGGAGCAGGAGTTCCGTCATGACGGCAGCTTCGACTTTGCTGATTGCCAACCAGTTGTAGGCATAGTGCCTGACTTTGGTGTTGCGACCAAGCCCCTGGACGATGGTTAGAGCCCCGATGGCGCGAAGCTCATCCACGATGGTTTCAACTTGCTCGCTGCTGTAGTTTGAGATCGGAGCCCGGTTCGACTTTTGGTTGCAACCGGTGCACAGTCCAGCAAAGGTCATCGGGTAGGCGTCCGGCGTGGTTTTGGATTTTTCCATCAAGGTACCCAGGACCCGGCGTTGTTTCGCAGTAAGCGGTTTCCATTCCGGTGCCGCTTTCGGGGGCTGGCCGGCAGGAGCAGCCGTGTTTTGGCTTTCTTGGCTTTCTTGGCTGTCCGTATCGTCCGAGTCTTCCACGATGTTATTCCTCTGAAATTGAAGCCCTGTTCGCGTTTTGGTTATTAAAGAGCAAAGGATAACATCGAATGCGATCGAACGAAACGCAGGGTTGCCGTCCCCGTTCAAGGCCAAGGCTGGGGATCGGAGGCGGATCTATTTCATCTGAATATTTGGATTTACTCGGATTTCGGTTTCGGTTTCGGTATCGTGAGAAGGTTACTTCTTGATTCTTTTGCAAAATGAGTGCGTACCATGTCACAAAGCAGTGCAGATATTAAACTGACACAGTCGGTGATCAACAAACTGGCAATGCGAGGAATTCGTAGTCCATGCAAAGTAACCGTCACGGTTGACAAAGGCCTAGCGACCCTGACAGGTACAGTAACCCAAGCCCACCAAAAGATCGCTGCTACTTCCGTCGCGACAGGAACTTCTGGGGTCAAGAGAGTCGTCAACCAACTGGTCGTGAAGGCCGCCGAACGAGAAATCCGGTAGTTTTCTGCTGGTTGGAAAGCGGTAGAATAGAATGACGGGATTCGCTTGGTTTGTCTCGCAAAATGATCGTGAGGCAACGGTGAGAGAGTTGACGGACGGGCTGCAAGCCACTAAACTTTTTTTCACACGGTGGTAGTAGCTCAGTTGGTTAGAGCAGCGGATTGTGGTTCCGCAGGTCGCGGGTTCGAGCCCCGTCTATCACCCTGAACAAAAACCCCGGTTTTTCCTTAGCATCATCTGGAAAACACGGGATTTTTTCATTGATTAGGTCTAGAGCGAGGGTAAGTATCCCCCGAGTGAACTCGGGGGCATTGCACATGCCATTTTGCTTTATGCCAAGGGTACTGACCATCAGGTCTAGAGCTAAGATCCTACTGCTGGGATTGTGCAACCTTGTAAAGCACTTCATCGGTTCGCAAATACATCGCCCCGTTCGAAAATGCGGGGGTTGCCAAGGTGCGACCAGGAACCTCGTTTTTTCCGAGCACAGC
This sequence comes from Pirellulales bacterium, assembly GCA_038219625.1. Lineage (GTDB taxonomy): Bacteria > Planctomycetota > Planctomycetia > Pirellulales > Pirellulaceae > JBKCUI01. The sequence continues at coordinate 6,277 of JBBRJI010000039.1, forward strand.
AAATTCTTTGCCCAACTGGACCCATGTCGCCAAGCCATTCTCGTTTAAGAATAGAACGCGACCGTTAGCATAGATCGGGGAAGCCGAAAAGTTCCCGCCGAGCCGTTCCATCCAATGGCTCTTGCCTGTCTTGGCATCGACACACGAAGCGATACCGTTATCAGAAACGAAGTAGAGTTCGTCGCCAACCAACAGCGGTGAGGGGGTACTTCCTTCGTCCTTGGCTACGGCGGTCGTCAAGAAGACCTTGCCGTCAACTACAGCGGGCGAGGACCAGCCCAATCCCTCAATAGGAACTTTCCAGGCGATTTTTTTGGAATCCGACCACTCCGAGAGCGTAACTGGTCCAGTTGCGTGACCATCCGAATTCGGACCTCGAAACTGCCGCCAATCACCTGCGACGAGTGCAATGAAGGAGAAGAAGACAACGAGCATGAAGCGGGCCTTGAGGATTGGAGGATTGGAGAGTTGGAGGACATCTCTGAATTCAGCTACGAGTCTTGTGCCTCACCTTATAGCTCGATCAAGCACGTTCTTCGTAATTTGCTGTACGCGGACGTCGGGCCCGTGGGGTCGGCTCCAATGCGACCATGGTAGAGTGTGACCAGGTGGTGACGACAGGCCTTGTACCCAAAATATGCTCGAGGCATTGAATACCACGTTTCCTTTGGGACCCTCGTAAACGGTCGCTGTCCATTGTTGCGGCGTTTCGCCGCCCACCCAAGCAGTACCAGCACCAACTATCTCGAGTCCTGGAATGTCAGCCGCATCGCCGTGATATTCCCAACCAATGAGTCCTGGTATTTTGTCACCATTCTTCATTCCGGTCCCGTCGAAAATCCAATGCTTCGAATTAGTGCAAATCCAATCCCCGCCACCATTGACCGGTTCCACATTTCTAGCACCCATCAATAATCCTTCGTCCGGTCCACTTTCCGGGAAAGGACCATGTTCCTTGATTCTGTCTCGCACCACTTGCCTTTCCCCTCCGTAAGGTCCGCCGCGAAACAGGATTCGGTTTGGGCGCATATTAAAACCAGGCCGCATCGGTGTGACCCAACAAACGCTGTTACCTGACATAAACATCAGATTGACCCCATTGTCTCGCATCTTTTCGACGCTGCGAAACTGACGAATATCCCAATATTCGTCGTGTCCCACACTGATGAATATCCGACTCTTCAGTCCACGATCCGGCGTAAGCATGTCGCTATTGCACACATACGACACATCGTAGCCTTGCTGTTCGAGCCAATATGCCAACGGAAATTCCAGTGGCAAATACTCTCCCGCCCCGACGGTCAACGGATCGTTCACCACACTGTCGAATTGCGCTTCGCGGCCATAAGGTCTATCGAAACTCACATCCGCCCAAGGGCCTTGGTTCCCCTTTGGGTGCGTGTAAACCGAATAGTGACTCGGCCAGCGATTGTAGGCTTGCCAAGTATTGTCGGAACACTGAAACAGAACATCACACGGGCGATCATCCGTAACGACGAAGATAACATAACTCTGCCAATAGGCCTCCGTCTCGGTTTTTGGAATCGTTGTCATCCGACCAAGATAAACCCCACTCAACCAATCCTTAGGAATTGTCAAACTGTGGGTCGTCGACCATTGGCATTCGTGCAAGTCCTTCTCGCCAGTTGTAGGAGTCACTTGGGTAGTACCCTCAAGTGGCCCGATGGTCGTCATCAATCGCGCGCCGGCCCCGTTATAGTATCCGGTGCGGAAAATTTCCAAGTTGAATGAACGTGGCGGATTTGCAGACACTTTGATGTCAATCGTCTCTCCCGCTCGAACACTCTGACGCGAACAGTATCCCTCGATCCACGGCGATCGATACTTACCACCATCCACACGGACTCGGGTAAGCTGCCAATCGGTCGACCCTGGCAACGCATTTTCAGCGACGACCGAATTGGCGTTTGGCGCCGCATCGAATGCCAATAGCGACTTGGACGTAAAACCAACGACGGACAAAAACAGGGCAAAACAAACTCGCATCGGATCACTCCATACTTTGGAACGACAAACCTCACAGACTCTCCCGTTGTTATTCTAGCCTGAGTCAGGGACAATGATGGACCCTAGTGCTCCGATAAAATCGGCGCATACCAAATTTGGAGTGATGGGATTCATCCCAGCTTTAAGATCCATACAAAACCACCTCGAAGGAAAGTCGATGTCAAATCCTTTGCTTATTGCAATGAAGGCATGCCGTGTCGCATCGATCCTTGCGTTTCTTACCGCAACTTCGAGTTTGATTGCGCAAGCACCCGTCAAAGAAGTTCCGCCGAAAGAACCGTCCAATCCGCAGAACACGTCCGAGCGCCTTCGAGAAATCATTGTGCATCTAAGCCAGACGATTGGCGAAAGGAATTTAACGAAGCCAAAGAAACTAAATGAAACAGCCGATTACATTCAAAAGTCCTTGGAATCTCAAGGGTATTCTATCGAACGACAACCATTTCAAGTATCTGGCTACGAATGCAATAACTTGATAGCCGAGGTTGTTGGCAACGACAAACCTAAAGAAATAGTCCTCGTCGGTGCTCATTACGATAGTGCGAGAGGCACTCCCGGGGCCAACGACAACGGATCCGGATTGGCTGCACTCTTGGTGATCGCGCAGCAGATGCGAGGCAAGCAATTTCCGCGAACGATTCGATTTGTCGCATTCTCCAACGAAGAACCCCCCTACTTCCAACGCGACGGGCAAATGGGATCAATGGTCTATGCCAAAGCTTGTCGTCAACGCCGTGATGATCTCAAGATGGTCTTGAGTTTGGAGACGATGGGGTACTTTACGGATGCACCGGACAGCCAAAAATATCCTCCTTTGTTGGCAGCAATGTATCCTAGCACCGGGAACTTTATTGGGTTTGTGTCCGATATCAAATCGAGACCGCAATTGACGGCAGCAGTCAAGTGTTTTCGAAAACACTGCACGGTGGATGCGCAGAGTGCATCGTTGCCAAGCGAACTGCAAGGCGTAGGCTGGTCGGACCACTGGTCGTTTTGGCAGGAGGGATATATGGGCCTCATGGTTACCGATACCGCCCTTTTTCGATATCCGCACTACCATGCGCCAACCGACACCGTCGACAAGATTGAGTTTGTGCGCTACGCTCAAGTCGTGGACGGGCTAGCAAAAATGATTGCGGATTTTGCGAACGTTCAGGAGTGAAAACCATGTCTGGAGCCATGTTACTATTTCTTTGCCTTGAGCAATTTCAGATGAATCTTTGCAACGTCGGCCATGTAGCTATCGACTTCCTGTTCGAGGCACTTTTCTAGCCATTGCTTTGCCTTTTCATTGTCCTTGAGGGCATCGTAATAGAGTCCAATATAGAGATAGCCATAGAATCGAGAAAGCTTTTGGCCGTTGGCGCCTGTCCCCCCCTTTTCACAAGCGGCAATCACATCGTCAGGGGTTAGTTTGCCTTGGATTAATTTTTGGACCTGCATTAAAGGTACTCGGCTATCGAATCCAGCCAGCAAAACATCTTTCTGCGCCGCTTCTAGTCCGTTTAATCTTACGTTGCAGAGGAAATGCCAGAACGCATTTTCGACATCGTTCGGATTCACTTCGCGATGGACCGCAAATTGCTCAAGACCCTCCTTATACTTTTCTGCATAATAAAGTGCTATGCCACGCTGCCAGAGATAGGGCTTGCTTTCCGGACTCAACTCGATGCACTTATCAAAGTCGACGATGGACTCGGCTATCTTGCCACTGCGGAAATTCAAGGAACCTCGGATGCTTACTAGCTGAGAGTTGTCTGGACGGCTCTTAATTGCAACGTCTATTTCACGTAGGGCTTCGTCAGCTTTTCCCTCCTGCAGTGCCTTTTCGACGCGTTGATGCCATCCCTCCAGCGTCTTCTGAGTTGCAGTTTCTTTCGCAGAATCCTGAGCTTGACCTCCGCCACCGAAAAACGTCAGAAAGAACGTCAAACTCAACACACCAACGATTGCCGGGAAGCAACTTTTAGGATCGTTTGGGAAAAAACGGTTTGCACGCTTAAAGTTGGACACAGGTCGGCCCCATCTGTTGCATAAACGAAAACACGGTAAATTGGACTGAGAGCCAGTATACGTCCTTGCGCACCAACTTGCATCGTCAATCATGCCACAATCCATTCTCATCAAAAACGTCACTGCAATCCTGCCTAGTGGACGTGCCTTGACGAATCTGCTCGTTGAGGGGGGGCTCATTGTCAGTGTGGATGCTGCACCGACAACCGCGGCCGAGGAAGTAATCGATGCGACGGGACTAGTTCTCTTCCCTGGTCTCATTGATGACCAAGTGCATTTTCGTGAACCCGGACTAACTCACAAAGAAGACCTGCATACGGCATCTCGCGCTTGTGCAGCAGGCGGCGTTACTTCGTTTTTAGAAATGCCAAACACGAAGCCTGCGGCAATCGACCAGTCTCTCATTGAAGATAAGTACCGCTTGGCCGCTTCCAAATCGATCGTCAACTTTGGATTCTATATTGGAGCCACAACAACGAATTTGGAGTCGCTGGTTAACGCAACGGGCGTGCCAGGTATCAAGATCTTTATTGGCTCCAGCACCGGTGAGCTACTGGTGGACGATCAACAGGCCCTCGAGAGAATCTTTGCCGAAACGAAACTTCCTATCTGTGCCCACTGCGAAGATGAAACCACCTTTCGCCAAAATCAAGCTAGGTTAGGAAGCAACCTCAATATTTCAGACCATTCCAAAGTTCGCGATGTGGCCGCAGCGGTTATCGCAACTCGCCGAGCGATTGATCTTGCGAAACGCCACCAGCATCGCTTTCACGTCCTGCATGTCAGCACCGCAGCCGAAATCCCCCTAATTACCGACCATGCAGATCTCATTACCGCGGAGCTATGTCCCCACCACTGGCATTTCAATGTGGACGACTACGCTAGGCTCGGCACGCTTATTCAAATGAATCCGTCGATCAAAACTCGAGAGGACAATATCAAGCTCTGGCAAGCGTTATTGGATGGGCAGATTCAAGTCGTTGCGACAGACCATGCGCCGCACACCCTGGAAGAAAAAAATCAGCCTTACCCCAAGTCGCCCAGCGGTTTACCGGCAGTAGAAAACTACTTTTCGTTGCTCTTGGAGCGAGCGGCCCGGGGCGAGTGCACGTGGGAGCAAATTGCAAGTTGGACAAGTGACGCACCGGCTCGAGTTTGGAGTATCGTTGGCAAGGGGCGTATCGAGGTTGGCTACGATGCAGACTTAGTGTTGGTCGATCCGAATCAATCCCGTACGGTCGAAAACTCAGAGCAATTCACCAAGAGCAAATGGTCTCCGTGGGCAGGCGAAACACTTCGTGGCTGGCCAACACGAGTTTTCGTTGGTGGTCGGACTGTCTTTTACAATGGAAAGATCGTAACGGAGCAACCGGCAGTTCGATTGCAGTTCGATCACGCCCTCGGTGGATTTTGGAAAACACCGAACGGAGTTGGACCACGTAAAACGTATTGAACGCCAACTACTGCTTCTTCCATGCTAAATTTGAGTGTAGCGGAACTCGCCAAGAGTTTCGGTAGTTAGGACGAATCCAATCGGATTTACCTCTTGAAGTCGCCGAAAGCCTACGCGAACAGGTGTGCAATAATGTTCTCTGTTTCCTCTTCCTCGCACGAAAGTCTTTTGAGCCAATCTCGCAGGCAACCAGTATGAAAATCATCACTGAATTTGACGTCCAAGATTGGTACACTGCTGGAAACGACCTAGCTGCAAGCTTAAAGTCGATCGGCTTACAGAGCGACGACTTAGCCTTGCCTGAGATGCCTTATCACCTGCAAGTTGCCATCGCCGCGTTAGCTAAAGAAGATCCAACGGCTGCCATTCCAATCGAACGCTTTTCCTCCATTTCCTTTTTCTCATTGTGCAAGGGGTTGTTCCTGCCACTTAGCGGATTGGCGGACCAGCGTGCCACCGAGATATTCGGCTTTGCATGCCAATCGAAATCGATCGCTTCCACGCAAGCCTCCATCCAGCTGGTTGAAACTTTATTGAACACCGAGATCGGTTTGAGTTTTTGCCAAAAGATCGCCTGCCTGTTGGGGGACCCGTTCGAAGGGCGTCGCAGTATGTTTCGTCGCGATTCACTTCTGCGATTGCTCCAATCGGTATCATTGCAAGCACGCTCCGATCTTCTCGACGAGTTAACGCATATCGGTGATATCGCTATCGTCTTCGCCAAACATGCCAACCTGGTAAAACTCGAGGATCCGCTGACGGCAGCGGAGGTGCTTGCGGCATTGCGAACGATGCCCGATTTGTCCACAACCAATCGGTACGAACTGCTCCGTTCGCTGCTATCGCGATGTGGTCGGATGGAAGCTTACTATTTAGTGAAACTCGTTCTGAGATCGGCGGGCTTTGGTTTTGAATACCAAGGCCAATTGCTGGCAGCCGCCATTGCCAAACAGTTCAACGTCACAACTGAATCGGTCGAGCATGCGATCGCATTGACCGACCCGATCAACGTGGCCAGAGTGTTGAGCGAACACGGCCCAGAAGGCTTGCGTGCGATCCAACTCAAGCCGCTTTCACCCGTCCGCCCCGCTCTCGCATCGGTGGGTGGCGAGCAAATCACCAAATACCCAGTTTGGGTCGAACGAAAATACGACGGTATTCGACTGCTGTTGCATAAGGCCTCGGATATCACCGGCTCAACCCTTTGCGGGGCGTACACACGCAACCGAAAGGATTGGCTTGAACTGATTCCAGGTTTGGACCGGACGATAGCCATGTTCCCGGCTGTCAACGCCATTGTAGACGGGGAACTCTTCGGGACAATTTTAGATATGGAGGGACCGCGGCCCGCCTCAGTCTACGAAGTCTTTGCCATGTTACAAGGTGAACCGGTCCGTCCGGTGACGTTGAAGTTCGCGGCCTTCGATTTGCTTTATATGAACAACGTCGATCTCACGCGTCAACCGTTGCACCAACGTCGCGCAGCGTTGTCATCGCTTCTGAGTCCGTTGCTACAACAAGCGACTCCATTGCCGCTATTGTTTGCGGAAGGTCAACTGGCTAATAACAAAGAGGACGTCAACCGATTCTTTCATCATTTCCGGGCACAAGGCTACGAAGGGATCATTGCCAAAGACTTGCTCGGTGCATATCACGTTGCGACGCGAGATCCGAGCTGGATCAAGCGCAAGCCTGAGATCACTCTGGACCTGGTGATTACGGGGGGCACAATGGCGGTAACGAGCAAAGAATCGGCGGGGATGTTTGGCTCATACGTTATCTCGGCTAGAAGTCTTAACGCCGGGGGCGTAGCATTTGAAATGGTTGGCGACGTAGCAGGCTTGGATGTCGTGCGAGACCGACAGATTCAGAACGATGTGATGCAGCGAGGATTGCTGACAGGTCGCAAGTTTGAACGGCAGAGCGCCAGCGGCACGCGACCTGGCTGGGAATTTTTGCCACAGATCGTAGTGACGGTTAAATTCGAAGGGATCATTCGCGAGAATGGCACAGGCAAGCTCAGTCTGCGCGACCCCAAGATCGCCATGATCCGAGTAGACAAGACAGCCAACGAGGCGGACACGACTCAAGCGATTGAAGAACTCTACTTGAACCAGAGTCTGTCCTAACTTTACGACTGTCGTCCTCTTCCTACGCGTACGCTTACTCTAAATCCTAATTGGTTTTCAGGTTGAGCGGGAGCTTGTCTCCTCCCAACCTTGTTTTGGCGTCCTACCCCGCAGCAAGCGACTCGTCGGTGTACATATGTTTATTCAAACCTAATGTTTCCTGGGTTGACATCCGCGATGTAGATTCCGAAAGATTGCAATTCGGCAAGAATCGATTCGACTTTTGGCCAGTTCTCCTCAAAGGCTTCTGATTTCTCTGCCCGCATATCTTTCGCGAACTCAAAACTGTCGCTGCTTGCCAAGGCGAGAACAACTTCCGTTTGACGAACGATTGAGGAAGCTCGAGCAACTTCGAAAAGAAGAGTTGATCACCGAGCTCGAGTATCAACAGAAGCGTGATGAGATCATCGCCATCAAATGGTAATTCTAAGTGCTAGAACAAATCCAAAATCAGTCTACGGAGGCAAATCTACAATCGAGTGAGTCGGTGCATGAATCGGGGCGTGGCTCAGCCTGGTAGAGCGCTGCGTTCGGGACGCAGAGGTCGTGAGTTCGAATCTCGCCGCCCCGACTTTTTCAGAAATGAGCCCTTCGACGCGTGCGTCGACGGGAATAGCTGTTATGATCAGTTAACCTGATTAAATTCAAGTTCGGATGTCTCATTAAAGGGTAACCCAGTCGCACCGGGGCACCAGTTGACGAGTAAGCCGACGAGGTTGAATTCCCCAGTATGGTTCGGCCACATCGGCTTTGTTTCGCCTTAATGACGCGGCCAGCCCCGCACCTGACAAATATTGAATTGAGCCCCCACGCGAAGAACGCGACGAGAGGGGTGTTTAGAATTAATGAGGAAAAAATGAGCAAAGCCGCCAATCACCGAAACCCTGAGAACGCTGGCCTCGTCAAGGCTGACACGGGGATTCCGCGGCTGGACGAGGCACAAGTCGATGCGACACCTCCCTCACAGGACACACGCTCACAGGACACACAGAAAGATTCTAAAGACGTAAACTTGCGGCAATTGCTGCGAGCGATTGTCGCGTTTCGCGATGGGGATTTTTCGGTGCGACTGCCGACGGATTGGAATGGAACCGGAGGCCGGATCGCGGAGGCATTCAACGAAGCGCTCGCCCACGAAGATCGTATCGCGAACGAAGTGGAGCGGTTGAGCGTGACGGTCGGCAAGGAGGGGCGACTCAAGCAACGTATGTCGGTGCCGGGAGCGATCGGCGGCTGGGCGCAGAAGGTCGATTCGATCAACACGCTGCTCGACGATCTGGTGCGGCCGACAACGGAAGTGGCACGCACGATCGGTGCGGTGGCCAAGGGTGACCTCTTACAGTCGATGGAGTTGGAGGTCGACGGTCGCTTGCTCAAGGGTGAATTCCTGCGCTCGGCGAACCTGGTCAATACGATGATCGAGCAGCTATCGGTCTTCACTTCCGAAGTGACGCGTGTCGCGCGCGAGGTCGGCACAGAGGGGAAGCTCGGTGGGCAAGCGCAGGTGAAGGGCGTGTCGGGAGTGTGGAAGGATCTGACCGACTCGGTAAGCCAGATGGCCGGCAACCTCACGGCACAAGTCCGCAACATCGCGGAAGTGACCA
>JBBRJI010000040.1:0-15495 GCA_038219625.1 Pirellulales bacterium
GATAGCCCCAAGCAACTTGCTTACATCCTGTTCGATAAGTTTGGGCTGCGAGTGGTTAAGAAGACCAAGACGGGACCAAGTACGGATGCGGAAGTTTTGGAAGAACTCGCGTCGGAACATCCACTGCCAGCAAAGATTGTCGAATATCGGCAATTGACCAAGCTCATTAACACCTACGTGGAATCACTGCCTCGATTGATCAGTTCTCGAACCGGTCGCCTTCATACGTCGTTTCGTCAAGACATAGCTGCCACAGGTCGGCTAAGCAGCGTGGAGCCAAACCTTCAGAACATTCCAGTCCGAACTCCCGAGGGAAGATCGATTCGATCCGCCTTCCTGCCCAGGGAGACCGGTTGGTCCCTGATGACTGCCGATTATTCGCAGATTGAACTGCGCGTCTTGGCCCACTATTGTGGGGACGTTTCGCTGCATCAAGCGTTTCAGGACGATCTCGATATCCATACGAGCGTAGCTGCCCAAGTGAACGGTGTCGATCCGAGCCAAGTCAACAGCGACATGCGTCGCAGTGCCAAGGCCGTTAGCTTCGGCATCATCTACGGCCAGAGTCCCTTCGGCCTTGCCAAGGCACTTGGGATATCAAGAACGGACGCGAGTACCTTTATTGATGCCTATTTTGCGAAGTACCCAGGCGTCAAGGATTTCATCGCTTCGACGTTAATGGACTGTCGACGCAACGGATATGTCGCGACGATGTCAGGTCGCAAGCGATTCCTGCGAGGCATTCGAGACTACGCGGCCTTGCCGGACCAAAAGAAAAAGCAGTTGCTCGAGCCAGAACGCATGGCCATCAATACAGTCATACAAGGCTCCGCGGCCGACATGATCAAGCTAGCCATGATCGCGCTTCAAAAAGAAATGAAATCGCTGGATTGGCCTGCCCGTATGCTGTTGCAGATTCATGACGAATTGATCTTTGAAGTGCGAGATGACTACGTGAATCAGCTCGCGACTGTGGTTCGCGAAGTCATGACGACGGTGATGCCGCTGAGCGTACCGCTCAAGGTGGATGTGAAACATGGCGGCAGTTGGGCCGCGTGTGAGCTGTTATGACCATTGCACAACAACTTCGTCCGCCATTGGTTATCGGCGTGGTCGGTGGGATCGCGAGCGGCAAGAGTCAAGTGACTCGACTGTTGGGCGAAATGAATGCCACCATCATTTCCGCGGATGAAATTGCGCATCGCGTTCTGCGGGAACCAGATGTCATCGATGCATTAGTGAACGTTTTCAGCAATGAGATTTTAAGTGAAACAGGCCGCCACCCTGTTGGTTCTCGAGTCATTGACCGCAAAAAGGTAGGTTCACTGGTCTTTGGCGATTCGGCGGACTGCCAGACGAAGCTCAAAAAGCTCGAGGCGATTGTACATCCGCGAATTCGGCAGATCGCTAGATCCGAATTGGAAACACTCAAAAGAGACGCATCTGTACGCATGATCATCCTGGATGCACCTCTTCTCATCGAGGGTGGCTGGCTACCGTTTTGCGATCGTGTGATCTTCGTCGATTCGCCGGATGCCTTGCGAAAACAGCGGGCGATGGAGCGAGGCTGGACCGCTCAGGAATGGAGCGATCGAGAATCCGCTCAGTTGAGTTTGTCTGAGAAGAGATTGCACGCAACGGACGTGTTGGACAACGATGGAACGCTCGAACAGCTCAAGCAAAGTGTTTCAGAATTTGTCGCGGGCTGGTCTCCGGCGTGATCCATCACCTTTTCAACAAAATGCGAGCCGCGTTCTAACACTAGGCTTCTCAAAGCCATATACTGGAGCCTGTCCCCACCTCCTGTTCCTTTCCCTCCTATAGGTGATTTCATCATGCGAACGTTCATTGGCTGTGCCTTCGTTGCCATTGCAACTTGTTTTTCGATGCTTCCCGCTACGGCTGTTGCCGAAATTCCCAAGGTCGGTGATACGGCACCGGATTTTGAAATGCAGGGTAGCGACGGCAAGACGTACAAGACCAAAGATTTTTTAGGCAAAAAGGCGGTCATCATCGCTTGGTTCCCGCGAGCCTTTACCGGTGGCTGTACCAAGGAATGCAAGTCGATGAAGGAGTCGGGTGACTTGCTCAAAAAATACGACGTCGCGTACTTCACGGCCAGCACCGATCCAGTTGACAAGAATGCCGATTTTGCAAAGAGTCTCGAACTCGACTATCCGATCCTTTGCGATCCAAAAGGTGAAAACGCCAAGAAGTTTGGCATTCTAAGCACCGACGGCTCGAAGGCTGGACGAACCACTTTCATCATTGGCAAAGACGGGAAGATTCTGGCTGTCGATTCTAAAGTCAACACTGAGAATCACGGGAAAGACTTGGCCGAGCAGTTGGAAAAGCTCGGCGTGGCCAAAAAGAGTGCCAAATAGTGTCTAGACGAAAGGTAAAGATCCCCCGAAATAAATTCGGCGGCATTCGTTCATGCCCCTGGCCCTACGCCAGGGGTTCTGACCTTCTGTTCTAAACGAGCTCTGTTCTAGACGAGCTGGTTTTACTTAACTAGGTCACTCGGCTTGATCAACTGGTCTTTGAAGAAGGTCGCGGGCTTAAATCCGAAATTGCTCGGTACATATTTGTCGGAGACGGTCGCACGAGACTTATCTGGGATTTTGCCTTCCAGCCCAGTCATCCAGTAAGTGGCATTCACAACCAACCGCCGCAAGTCTTCACTTAAAAAATCGTTAGCGGCACCCATCGTTGTGCAGAACAACTTTCCAATTTTTCCGCCTGGCATCTGATAGTCCTTTGTCCAAGCCAATGGCATCATCGGATTATTCTTGGGCCCCTCGAGCGGCGGATCGGTTGGCTTCATGCCCTTCAATACTTGCCCTTGCAGCAATACGGTTGCGGTGGACGGCAAATGCACGACACCGTACACATCCGACGGACCAAAGACGTCGCTTATGCCTTTGAGAATTGGCAATGCTTTAGCGGCGTCAGGGATGACGCCCCGCGTCGCCTGCGAAGCGTGATCGCCGTGGTGCGAAACCCATGTCTCGCCAACGATCTGTTGACCGAATCCCCCTTCCCATTCCTTGCTATTGAAAGCCCATTTCTTGTAGGGGGACTTGGAATCGCCGGGGAAGTTGAAGGGATGTGTTGACGTTCGCAGGGCAATGAAGGGTTTGCCTTCCATCATGAATTTCTCGACGTGAGCCATCTGCCAATCGGGCAACCCTCGAAAGCGCAAGCACATGATCATGCCATCCGCGTCATCGAGATGATGTAAACCCGGAATATTGGACTGGTAGTTTGGGTCGACGGTTTGTGTCTCTGGATTGATCGAGGACAACACAACGCAATCATAGCCATGTTGCTCGGACAAAATCTTGCCCAACATCGGCATCGATTCTTCCGAACGGTATTCTTCGTCGCCAGAAATCAGAACGATCTTTTTCCCCTTGCCTGGCAAGTTCGCGTCGGCAGCGCCATGCATGACAACCCACGGATCGACCGCGTCTCGCAAACGTCGGGCAGTCTCAGGCGGTGTTTGAGCTATCAACTGTCCGACCATTGGAATCGAAACAATGGCTAGAAGTGAAAAGACGTGAAGAGGAGCTGATAGCATTTTTCTCATAGTGAAGCTCTAGGGATCGTAGTGTTGTTGGAGTCCGATGGGCGTGCAAGGCAAATGTCGCTAACGACTAACCACGCCCTTCGTAACCTCAGGGACGTGCCACACGAGTACACGAGCAATTATTTAATATTTATTTGACCGGTTCGCTCTTCTTTCCGGCTTCGATGGCAAAGAGTCGGTTTCGATTGGCAATGTAAATCGAGTCATTGGCTGCGACCGGAGTTGTATACAGTGCCGATCCCATATTGATTTCAGCGATTTTATTGATCTTGTCCGCGACTTCTAATTTTAAGATCGTTATGTCTCCGTCTTCGTCTCCAATATACACCTTGCCGTCGGCGATCAATGGGGAAGCCCATGAGGATGCCAGCATGTCGTAAGTCCAATGTGCTACGCCTGTCTTGGCGTTCAAGCAATGCAGCATGCCTGAGAAGTCAGCAATGTAGAGCAGATCGTTTTTGATCGCGACGGTACCGCACGTGCGATGCATCGTTGTTTCAAATTCTTTCGGATCGTTACCGACATAATGCCATACGGCAGCGGAGTTGGGGTTGTCTCGTTCAACGTCTCCATCGGCAGGCACCATAGCTTGCTTGCGTTTGGGCGCAATCACCTTTTTCATATCGGCTGAATTAAAGACTTGGGTTGGACTAACATCACCACGCTTGGTTGGATCGATGCACCACAGGTGACCGCCCCCTTCGCCGTGTTCTGGGTCTTCGCCGACTGCCACGTAAACCAAACCGTCGTAGATGACTGGAGTCGCGATGATGTGGTTTCGCGTTGCACCGTTGAGTCGATAGATCGAGTCTTTGGGATTGCAATCAAACTTCCAGAGCATTTGTGATTGGGTGCCGTTGCCTTTAGGATCAAAGCTATAGAGCCAACCGTCCCCGCCGCCGAAAATAACTTGGTCTTGGCCGCCGAGGGTTGCCGAAGCGGGCGAAGACCATTGACCGTGAAGAATATTGGCGCCTGGTGTGTTGTCGGTCCAAAGCACCTTTCCGGTCTGCTTGTTCAAGCAAATGAAGCTTGGAGCTTTTTCTTCAGGGACGGTCAAGTGACCATCATCCACGCCGTTGGAAGTATTGACGAACAATAGGTCACCAACAGCAGTTACTGAGCAACTGCACATATTGTGTTGAGACACATTGAGCTCGGACATCATGTCGAGTTTCCAAACGACGTCGGCTTCGTCTTTGTTTTCGTTTGGTTCTTCGTTGAATGGGCCGTCGTTTTCGTTGTCGTTGAAGCCTTCGGTATCAAGGCAAGCAACTTCACCGCGGCTCGTCACGTACCACAGTCGGTCCCCTTCGATCATGGGTGCACAGCAAATGCCCTGGGCCGGCCAGTCGTGAACGCGACCCGTTATGAGTTTCTCGCTGCTGTGTTGCCAAAGCAGCTTTCCGTTTTTTTCATCGACGCAAAGAAGAACGCCTAAGTCGACCGTGTTGGGATATCGCTTGATGTATCCATTGCCGTTGTTGGTGCCGACGTAAACTTTTCCGCTGGCGATGACTGGATTACCGTAGGTTTCCGACCCAAGCGGCACGGACCAGCGGATATTCAGGCCGGTTTTGACGTTGAATTCAGTTGGCATGGCCCCTGTTTCCGGAACATTATTCCGTTCTGGTGATCCTCCCCATTGAGGCCAATCCTTAGCTCCAACCTTCATTTTCGCAATGCCGGCTTTTGCAACGGCAGTCGGGTCGTAGTCATCGGCGAACGCCGTTTGCGTCCCGAAACCGCATAAAGAAATAGTTGGGAGAAGCAAGAATCGCTTTACAACCGATTGCATATTTGTCGCCTTGTTGGGGGGGATTAGTTGAATTGGGCCAATTTGTGGTCGAGATTCCGAAGGTGGTAGGAGTTGCAATTATAGCCTATCGGGGGCGGACCGTAAAATAGTGTCGAATCGCCGGACTTTTTCGGCCAGTTTGGAAACGATAGGCCAGTGTCCGATATCTTTGACGGGTAAGTTGTAATTTCATTGCTTGCTCGCAAACTAAGGCCAAAATACAATTGTGAACAAATTAAGGACCGTTCGATCAATAACTGTCCGATTTTCCCGTAGCGGAAGTCGCCAAGACTTTCAGAATGAGCGGGCGCCGAAACTCTTGGCGAGTTTCGCTACGACAATAATTGATCGAGTGATCCTAAGCTGCCGCTTATTGTCTTCTCCAACCATCTCCACCCAGAATCCCCCCATTCCATGACGAATCATTTTTCTCGCCGTAATTTTATTTCCACTGCGACAGTTGGCTTGGGCGCAGCGATGGCGCTGCCGAATGCTTGCCTATTTGCGCAAGGTGACAAGCCAAAGCCATTCAAGATTTCGCTGGCACAATGGTCACTTCACAAATCGCTTCAAAAAAAGACACTCGACAATTTGGACTTTGCCAAAGTCGCAAAGGAGAAATTCGGAATTCTTGCGGTTGAGTACGTGAACCAGTTCTTCAAGGATAAGGCCAAGGACGAGACTTATTTGGCTGAAATGAAGAAGAGAACCAGCGATCTAGGTGTTACCAATGTTCTCATTATGGTGGATGGTGAAGGTGATCTTGGCGACATCGACAAGCAAAAGCGAACGAAGGCTGTCGAGAACCACTACAAATGGGTCGACGCTGCCAAATACCTTGGATGCCACTCGATACGAGTCAATGCAGGGACGAAAGCCGAGTACGAGGAGGGCAAGAAACTCGCAGCGGACGGACTTCGTCGGCTGTCGGAATACGCCAAGCCATTAGATATGAATGTTATCGTAGAAAACCACGGAGGATTGAGTTCCAATGGCAAATGGCTATCGGAAACCATTCGAATGACCGGCTTAGCCAATTGCGGAACGCTTCCCGACTTCGGCAATTTCGATGAATACGATCGATATCAAGGGGTTACCGATATGATGCCTCTTGCCAAAGCGGTCAGTGCTAAGAGCTACGATTTTGACGCCGAGGGCAACGAGACGAAGATCGATTTCATGAAAATGTTGAAGATCGTTATGGATGCAAATTATCACGGCTGGGTTGGAATCGAGTACGAGGGATCCAAGCTGAGCGAAGAGGATGGGATCATGGCGACCAAGAAACTACTCGAAAAGTGTATGGCTGCTTTAGGCTAAGGCAGGCGGCCAAAAAGATGATTACCGTGGTTGAGTTCTTACGAATTCAGTCACGGCATCAGCGAGGACTGTTTAGAACACCAATTCAGTGGCCAGGTAGTTGATGCAAACCAATTCCATGAACGCCTCCGAAATGCCAGACTCCTTGCATCAAGAATTTCAAAGCATCTTGTTGGTGGACGACAGCTTCGTGCTGCGCGATCGATTAGCGTTAGCCTTTCAAGAACGAGGCTTTCGAGTGCTAGTTGCTGGCACTTGCGACGAAGCGGTCGAATTGTACAGGCATGACCCCACGGAATTGGCTGTGGTTGATTTGAGAATGCCTGGTCGAATTGGGTTGAGCATCATAGCGGACCTGAAAAAAATTCGGCCCGACGTGCAAGTCTTGATTTTGTCTGGCTTTGGAAGCATTGCGACGGCGATTGACGCCATCCGATTGGGTGCGGTCAATTTCCTGCCGAAGCCGGCCGACGCCGACGATATCCTCAACGCGTTCAAACGCGGTGGGTCCGAAGTGCACATCGTGGACAACGACGAGCTAATCCCGGTGCCGACATTGGCTCAAGCGGAATGGGAACACATTCATCGTATTCTGGCCGATTGCAGCAATAACATCTCCGAGGCAGCACGCAGGCTGGGAATTCATCGTCGTTCGCTGCAGCGAAAGCTTCGCAAGCGAGCACCGTGACAACGGCGTGAGGCGAGTTCTTTGAGGCTGCGCCGAAACGCTCTCAATGTCGTCTTTAGTCCCAGAAATTCCGTCAGGTCCAGACCACCGTGTGGCACGCTAAGAGGCTGTGACTTTATAGTACCAATCACACTCTGTGTGATTTCCGCGGTTAAAAACCTGTGATTTCTGAGGCAACATCACACGGAGTGTGATGGGTACTTTCTTCGGATTCAAAAAATCATAGCTTCTCTGAGCGGTAGCGATGGGCGTGGAAAGTGTGGCAGATGTTTCTGGCGATCCACCACGCCCTTCGTACCTCAGAGCGTGCCACACGATTTTACCTCAGAGCGTGCCACACGATTTACAGGTAGATTTCAAACGGCCCCTCGACTTACTTGCTTTCGCTCTTAATTCGCATTCCGTAGAACGATTGCCAAATGAAGATGACTGCAATGCTACAGAAACCGATGGCAAGCCACATTCCGAGGTTTGGCCCGCCCTTGGTTTCTTTCAGTTTCACTGCCAGTTCGACCGCGAGCAATCCAAATAGCGTCGTGAATTTGATAACTGGATTCAACGCCACACTAGAAGTGTCCTTGAACGGATCGCCAACTGTATCTCCGATCACGCAAGCATCATGCAATGGAGTCCCTTTCTGCTTAAGCTCCACCTCGACAATCTTCTTGGCGTTATCCCAAGCACCGCCAGCATTGGCCATGAATATGGCTTGGTACAGGCCGAAGATGGCAATGGAGAACAAGTAGCCGACGAAGAAGAATGGTTCGACAAACGCAAGACCGAGAGTAATAAAAAACACGGCCATGAAGATATTGAACATTCCCAACTGAGCGTACCGAGTGCAGATCGCAACCACTCGCTTGCTATCCTCAACCGATGCTTTGACTACGCCATCGAGTTTGATATTGGCTTTGATGAACTCGACAGCCCGATAGGCACCCGAAGTAACCGCTTGAATGGACGCCCCGGTAAACCAGTAAATGATCGCCCCACCCGAGATTAGCCCGAGAACAAACGGGGCATAAAGCAAAGACAGCTTTTCCTGATGCATCGTCAAGCCATGAGTCAAGGACATGATGATGGAGAAGATCATCGTAGTCGCACCGACGACCGCCGTGCCGATCAGAACCGGCTTGGCAGTGGCTTTGAAGGTATTGCCAGCCCCGTCATTTTCTTCTAGCAAATGCTTGGCCTCTTCAAAGTTGGCCGTGATTCCGTATTCGGACTTAAGCTGAGCGTGGATGTTGGGAACCTGTTCGATGAGAGAAAGTTCGAAAACGCTTTGCGCATTGTCGGTTACTGGGCCATACGAATCGACCGCGATGGTAACAGGTCCCATCCCCAGGAATCCAAACGCAACCAAACCGAATGCAAAGACCGCTTCGGCCGCCATCAGTTTTCCGAGGCCTTGAGTTGAAATCCCATACGAGATGGCCATCAAACCGACGATTCCCGCTCCAAGCCAAAGGCAAGAAAAATTACCAGCAACCAACCCCGATAGGATGTTGAGCGAGGCTCCTCCTTCGCGACTTGACGTCACAATTTCCTTGACGTGCTTCGACGAAGTCGAGGTAAAGACCTTGACCAATTCGGGGATCAGCGCTCCGGCAAACGTTCCGCAAGAGATAATCGTGGAAAGCTGCCACCAAAGCTGAGTATTGTCCTTTAGGCTTGGAATCATTACATACGACACAGCGTACGTAATGAGGATGGAGATGATACTGGTGATCCACACGAGGCGCGTCAGGGGCATCTCGAAATCCATCTTTGCGGCGGATTCGTATTTCGATTTCGTCCATTGTTCGTTGATGTAGTAGGATACGAACGAGGCCACAATCATCATGACTCGCATGACGAATAGCCAGACGAGCAATTGCACTTGAATGGTCTCATACCCAGCGCCAGCAGACGTAGGATTCACCGCTAGCAAGATAAAAGTGATCAACGCGACGCCGGTTACACCGTACGTTTCGAAGCCGTCGGCACTTGGACCAACCGAGTCGCCCGCATTGTCACCTGTGCAGTCGGCAATCACCCCTGGGTTGCGAGCATCGTCTTCCTTGATCTTGAATTCAATCTTCATCAAGTCGGCGCCGATGTCCGCGATCTTGGTAAAGATACCGCCGGCAATTCGCAGTGCCGCCGCACCAAGGCTTTCGCCAATGGCAAACCCGATGAAACAAGCCCCAGCGTACTGTCTGGGAACAAAGAGCAAAATGCAAAGCATGATCAGCAACTCAACGCTGATCAACATCATTCCGATACTCATACCGGCTTTGATGGGAATGGCGTAGACAGGGTATGGCAGCCCTTTCAGGCTTGCAAAGGCTGTTCGCGAGTTGGCGAAGGTGTTAACGCGGATACCGAACCAGGCAACGCCGTAACTTCCAAGGATCCCAACGATACTAAAGCAAACAATGATGCCAACCACACCGGCAGAAAGTTCGGACAGCCATCCAAAGTACATCACGATGACAATCGCCATAAAGGCCCAAAGAACGGCCATGAACTTGCCTTGATGGATGAGATACGTCTTGCAAGTCTCGTAAATGAGCTCAGACACCTCAAGCATGGATGCATGCACGGGCATATTCTTGAGTTCGCGATAAATGAGCATTCCAAAGCCCAAGCCTGCCACACATACCAGTAGTCCCGCATAAAGCAGGTACGTGCCAGGAACGCCTACGAAATTCGTTCCCGCCAGATCGGGCAGTACCAGGTTAACTTCCCCACCTGGCACCTGGGCTGGTGCCTCGGGCGCCTGTGCCATCACATTATTTGAGAGTAAAAATCCAAACAAAAGGGTGATCGCCAAGCTGGCCAAAATCTTTTCAATCGTTCCGCGTTTGTACATTCGGTGCTTTCCTAAGAAACGAGTGGGTCAAAACAATTAAGATCGTAGGCTAACCACTCTTTGTTCATCGTTCAACATGGTGACCATCTCTTTTGGGTGTTTTTTTCGCTTTTACACGCCTTTTAAAGCAAAACGAATGACCGTACGGTGTAATGCCCAAAAAACCCGTAACCACTGAGAACACAATAACAGTAAATCCCAGTGGAGTCGTCCTAACTACCGAAACTCTTGGCGAGTTCCGCTACCCCCAAATTGAGCATGATGATGCACTAGCCTTCGAAGCTGAATTCACAAGGCTTCAGGACGGCATGTCATTCGCACGAATTCAGCCAAGTTAGCTATGATGTGAGAGTACGGCTCCCGCCGAGCCGGTGACTTAGGGTTCAACATGACAAAAGGGATCGGTCCGATGAATTCAGATTATCAATGGAGGCATCCGTCCGTCACGCGGCGAACGGCCATTCAAGCTGGCTCCATCGGTATCCTCGGACTTGGAATCAATCATTTGGCTGGCCTTCGTCAGGCCCAAGCGACATCTGCGGACTTGTCCTTTGGTAAGGCCAAGTCTTGCATCTTCATCTTCCTCTCAGGTGGCCTAGCTCAACACGAGAGTTTTGACTTGAAGCCGAATGCGCCTGAGAATGTCCGCGGTGAGTTTAAGCCGATTTCGACTCGAACGCCGGGCTTACAGATTTGTGAACACTTGCCCATGTTGGCGGAACGAAGTGAACTGTGGGCGCTTTGCCGTTCGCTAACGCATAGCTCGAACGACCATTCCGTCGCTCACCACATCATGTTGACTGGGCATACGCAGGTGCCAACAGGCTTCAATCCTAATGGTTCCAGTCGCACCGACCGACCGTCCATTGCGTCGGTGGCTGGTGTTGCCACCAAGGCTCGAAACAACTTGCCGACGGCAGTCATGCTGCCCGAGCGACTGGTTCACTCGACTGGCAGAATCATACCGGGGCAACATGCTGGCGAAATGGGAGCGCAACACGACCCGTGGATAGTGGAAGCATCCCCGTTTCATAACACTGCGTACGGCGCATTCCCTGAGTTTGGTTTTGATCATCAGGATCGCGGCAAACCTGACAATCGACTCTTTCAAGCCCCGCAGCTAACACTCCCGGAAGGCCTTGGCATGAAGGAGATCCAAGGAAGACTGCAATTGTTGGAGACTCTGAAACGACAACAGGCAACGTTGTCAAGTTTTGCAGAGACACAGTCCTTCGATCGGTTTCGGCAAAGTGCGATCTCGTTACTTACCAAAAACTCCATTCAACGTGCATTGGACGTAACGCGCGCGGAGGATGTCGAGTTGGATCGCTACGGGCGAAATTCATTTGGCTGGTCGTTGTTGATGGCGCGTCAATTGGTCGCTGCTGGAGTCAACTTGGTTCAAGTCAATCTTGGCAACGATGAAACATGGGACACGCATGGTAACGCTTTCCCGCATTTGAAAAATTCTCTTCTGCCCCCTACGGATCGAGCACTGTCCGCCTTACTGGACGACCTTCGATCCACCGGTGAACTGGACGAGACGTTGGTGGTGATGGCTGGCGAGTTTGGCCGAACGCCTCAGATCACGCTGCTTCCTCAGCATTACAAGCTGCCTGGTCGCGACCACTGGGGAGCGGTACAGTCGGTCTTCTTTGCCGGAGGTGGCGTGCGAGGTGGCAACGTGGTTGGCAAGTCGGATTCGCATGGTGCCTATCCTGCCGAACAACCGGTGAAACCAGAAAACTTCGCGGCCACCATTTACCACGCACTTGGCATTCCAACCACTGCCGTTTGGCATGATGCTACGGACCGACCGCATCAAATCTACCACGGCGAGCCGATCAGCGGTTTAGCATAGGAAACACAGCGAAATGAACGAACCGTTTTTTAAAAAATATACGGACCTCATCGAAATTGGTGCCGATTTGACGGACATGATGCGTGAGCAAGGGAACGAAATCTGTTGCTGGCTCGGTACGATTTCCGAGCCGGATTCCATGAAGTTGCATGCCCCGTACACATGGTCTTTAAAAGAGGTCATTAACCATTTGTCCGATTGCGAGCGAGTCTTTTCGTTTCGTGCATTGTGGATTGCTCGCGGGGGCACGATGCCACTGGTCTCGTTCGATGAGAATGAGTTTTCGCAGCGAGCTCGAGCCAACGAGTCTTCCCTCCTGCAGTTGGCGGCGGAATTCATTGCCATTCGACAATCGACCATCATGTTGTTTGAAAACTTGCCGACGACGGCATGGCAAAACGTAGGCCAAGCTCTTGGCCATGACATAACCGTTGAGAAACAGGCGACCATCTTGTTAGGCCACGTCGCTCACCATTGGAAAATCCTCAAGCAACGTTTCTCATTCTGACCAGACGGCAAATTCGTTGCCGCTAGTTGATGTGATGATGTTTGCTCATGCTGAAAAACGACCTCGGGGTTAAACGATGAATTCAATCTAATGCTGTACCCAGCCTAAGAGATGGGGTTCTTGCGTAGCGGAAGCCGCGTAGGCTTTCGGCGACTTTAAAAGGTAAATCCCAATGGATTTGTCCTAACCACCGAAACTCTTGGCAAGTTCCGCTACCCCCAAATTGAGCATGGAAGAAGCACTAGCGTTGGATCGCCACACTGGCGATCGCTTGGCAGGCCGTCTCGATTTGCTCTCGGGAAACGTCCAGGTGCGTTACCAGTCGGACGCTTTGAGGGCCGAAGGCCAGCGCGAGAATGCTATGTTGTTTCAGCGAAAGCGAAAATTGTGCTGCCGTGCCCCACTCGCTCGCGACGTGGAAGATGACAATGTTGGTGTCGGGCACTTCGTCGCTGAGTCGTAGTGTTTTGCATTGACCAATGGCGTGGGCCAAAATCTTTGCGTTTGCGTGGTCCTGTGCCAAGCGTGCCATTTGGTGTTCGAGAGCATACAAGGCTCCGGCTGCGAGAATGCCGATTTGCCGCATGCCGCCGCCGAAGAGTTTTCTTGCCCGTCGGGCTTTTGCAATGAATTCGCGGGAACCAGCCAAGCAAGAGCCTACTGGAGCACCGAGTCCTTTACTGAAGCAGACGCTGACCGATTCAAACGGTTCTGAAAACGCTTGAAGGGAGACGCCGGTTGCGACCGCTGCGTTGAAGAGTCGGGCACCATCCAAGTGGGTTTTGAGACCCTCCGCATGAGCCCAATTGCATAGCGATTGGATGCGTGACAAGGAATAAACCTTGCCGGCTCCTCGATTGTGGGTGTTTTCCAGGCAGAGCAGTTGTGTTCGCACGGTGTGTTCGTTGTCCGGGCGCACGCTGCCAATTAATTGTTCTAGGTCGAGCAAGCCATTCTGACCTGGAATAGTCTTGGCGACTAAACCGCTGAGCTGAGCGAACGCTCCTTGTTCATAGTTGTAGATGTGGCAGCCTGAATCGCAAATAAACTCGTCCCCCGGAGCACAATGGACGCGCAAGGCGATTTGGTTGGTCATCGTGCCGCTAGGCATGAAGATGGCGGCTTCCTTGCCAAGCATGCGAGCGGTAAGTTCCTGCAATTCGACGGCGGTTGGGTCAATATCGATGACGTCATCGCCGACCGGAGCGTTGTTCATGGCTTCCCGCATGCCCGGAGTTGGTTTGGTGACCGTATCGCTGCGAAGATCTATAATTTGCATGGTTTCCTGGGAAGCGTGAATGAAGTTCGCCCATTTTAAGGCGAACGGCAGGCTGAAAACTACCAGTGTGATGCAACCCCTCTCCGGCCTTTAAGGCCGACTCTCCCAAAGGGAGAGTGACTTTACCCTCCCTTCGGGAGGGTCGAGCGAGGGGAGGGTATGACTCATTCTGCCGCTCGCCTTAGCACCCAAGATAGGAATCGGGTGTTACGGGCTGTTGGTGAAGCGCCCAGAAGCTTACCATAGTCTTTTCCGGCGGGCACAACTCTCGAACCCTCATCACCGCATAAGGACGAAATTATGAAGAATGCCTCAATCCAATCCCTGATTGACAGCGGAACCAACCTCTATTTGGACTCGATTGATCCTACTCTGGTAGCCCAGAACCTTGCCTGGGGAGCGGTGGGGGCAACCAGCAATCCAATTATCATTTCGGGACTCGTTCGCACTGGACGGTTTGACGAATCCATCGTGAACTACGTGGATCGCGGCCAAGACGACTTGGCAATCTGTTGGAGTGTGACCGATGAATTGGTACGCGACGCTCAGAAAGAGTTTCACCCAGTTTGGAAGAGAACGAAAGGGAACGCCGGTTGGGTCAGCTTCGAACTTGACCCGCTTCTCGAAGATCCGGCTGTCAACTTGCCGCATGCCGAACGAGTTGCCAACTACATTTCGCTGGGCAAAAATTGGGCCGCTGGGCATGACAATCGCATGATCAAGGTGCCGGCCACACCCGCGGGACTGGATGCATTAGAGGAACTGGCTGCGGCCGGCGTCACTCTCAATGTCACGTTGATCTTTACGATGCGTCAGTATGAAATTGCCCGGGATGCAGTCTGGCGAGGTGCAAAACGTCGCAACTCGCTCGACTCCTTCAAAAGTGTCTATAGTATTTTTGTTTCGCGAATCGACCAGTACACAACCGACCACTGCAAGCAACTTTCGGCCGAAGCTCAAGGTCAGTACGGAATCCTCAATGCCAAACGAATTTGGACGGCTAACCAACAGTTTTGGAAGGAGCACGCAACACCCTTGAAGCAGGAAATCATCTTCGCAAGCACCGGCACCAAAAACGCCGCAGATGCACCGTGGAAGTATGTATCAGCCCTGGCCGGTTCGGACATCCAAACCAATCCACCCGATACGAATGCTGCGGTCGCAACGAGCAATCAAATCTTTAGCCGCAACCTCGATGAGATGATCAGCGATTCGGTCGCGAAGGAGTTGGATGCGGCGGTGGATGTTCCACATATGGAGAAGACTCTCATGGAACAAGGTGTTGCCAAATTCGTTGCTCCGCAGAAGCAACTAATTCAGACCATCCAAGAAAAGCGGGGAGCTTTATCCCGTTCCTAGTGGTTCGTCAAACTCTAATTTTAGGACTACAATGCTCGGAACCATCACGCGGAGCGTGATGAGTACGTACCCATCACGCTCCGCGTGATGTTGGGAACCCTAATTCTTGAGCCTGACATTCCACTAGCACCTTCGGCCCCCATTGTTAGGCCCATCAAACCGCCCAAACATCGCAAAATAGATTGCGTAGTTGTTCAATAGCATGAAACGGTGGGCTGCATCGTATCGGACCATGT
>JBBRJI010000041.1:0-15485 GCA_038219625.1 Pirellulales bacterium
CGTCTAAAAAGGAAGTCCCAAATCCCGACCACATTCCAATCGTCTGAATTGGATCTGCAAAACTGAGTGTATATTGGCCCCAGGTTCGAATTGCCGAAGGATAAACATATTCTGGCGGTAAGGTTATCGATTCGAAGACCACCAGCGGGATCCCGTTCAAGTCTGCTTCGATCGTGGCAAAGTAGTTCCAACCCGAATGATCGTCCAAGTACATTGTTGACCCGACATGGTCGGAGCCTTCTGCATACAGTGTTCCCCATACCCGCACTTTTGGATCGCCAGAATAGGTAGGTGTCGCAATGGTGATCGGAGGCACCTGCAAGGCATTGAACGAAGCCGATCGAGTTACGGTCCCAATGAACTCGCCATAACGATTGGTGTCCTGCAAGTAGTAATACCCGTTCGGTCCTGACCTGGACGACTCACCAAAGTCGCGGGTGTGACTTTTGTAATCTGAATCCGTTACGTTCGTAGCTGTGCCACTACCGCTCTTGGTAATCGTTCCGTCGGCCGCGAGATCAAAATTAGCATCGCCTGTGCTGTTATAGGTTCCTTTGGAAATATAATCCAACTTGCGCAATTCGATCAAATGGCTGGTTTCTGCACTGTCGACGGAGGTCGGATACCAGTCGATGTTTGAGTTGGTGTGGACTTCCATTTTGCTCGAACCATGGCCATTCCAATCGAACTTCAAGAATCCCGACGCGTCGACGTCGGACGAACCTGAACCCGCGGAGGAACTGCCACTGCCACCACTATTGGGTGCCAATCCGGCATGCACGTCAATTGTGTTTTTATTGCCGTCCGAATCGATGGAAGTTTGGCTTAGTGTGCCAGTCCATGTTCCATGCGGTAGCGTTGCCCGGGCATCAATCTCCATTTTCATGAAATCAAATTCGCTATCCGAACCCCCACCGGTGACTCTTGCGTCGTCCTTGGTAGCGACCAAATCAATCCCACCATTACTTGCCATAGCAAGAGACACACTTGCATCGCTCAAGAGGTTAGCATGGTCCTCGGGTTTCAGATTCCAGCCAACCTGCATGCTAGCCGTGAAACTGTCTGCAGAGCTCGCATCCCCGTCCGAGATTCTCACCGAATAGATCTCGTTTTCGTTGTATTGGTCTCCGATCTGATTTGCAAGGGCTTTGGAAAGCGATCCGCTGATGTCCTTAAGACGTCCGTCCTCTACGTTGCCTGCGACGTTCCAGCTACCGCCATTTTTGCCCTTGGTTTTGGATTCAAAACCACCTGATGCACCGAACTCATGACCATCGCGGGTCAATGCGGGTACCGGAGACGGAGTAGAACCTCCTCCGCCACCGGTGGTGCTGTGGTTAACCCCGCCCATCGCAAAAACGCTGCTGTCCATGGTGCCATCCGTTGGAATGGTCCACGGAACCGCGTCGCAACTGGCATTGGTGGCTGGGGGCGAACCAGTGGTTGTGCTACCGTTCGAACCAGAACCGTTCGCGTTGACATTGTCAAACGGTGTGCCATTGCCCCCGGAGCCACCCGTTGGGCTAGCAGGTACGCAATGTCCCGAACGCGACTTTGCACTCCATGTGCCGCCAGCTACGAAGCTCGAACCGGTTTCTGAATCTCCAGAGCTTGTGAACGTGTCATGGACCACTGTACCGGTTCCGCTCGCTAGCGGATTAGCTACCAGCGATGGCGAGTGGCTGATCGCTAGATTGCCGGACACCCAAAGCTTGATGCCGAGGCTCAAGGAATAGGCTGACGTCGAACTGTAGTCAGCGGGCAACGAATTATCGGTTCCTCCGCCAGTGTCGCCATCAAACCCGTCACTTGATGATGTCCCTGAGCCGGTGCTGGCCGAGGCAAGGGTGCTTGACAAGGGTGTAACCGATTCACCACCGGACACTGATGCGATTAAATTGATTTCGTCGTGGAATCCCAACTTCAACGACCAAGCTACGCCAGCTTCGGAGGAGCTCGACATGCCTTGTTCCGCATGGAATGTCATTATGACAAAACCACTGCGCGAGGCCGTCACGCTGCTGGACCATTGGGACTGGCTGTTGTGTGTGTCTGGAAGCGTTGGCGTCGTTCCA
The DNA here is from genome assembly GCA_038219625.1 of Pirellulales bacterium. Lineage (GTDB taxonomy): Bacteria > Planctomycetota > Planctomycetia > Pirellulales > Pirellulaceae > JBKCUI01. The sequence goes on from JBBRJI010000041.1 coordinate 2,076, forward strand.
GTTCCCGTTCCGCCACTGGTAGTCATTCCGTTGGTACCAGAGGTGCCATCACCGCCGTTCGCATCGTTCGCACCGTTGGCCGAACTATCGCTGACGGCGTTGCTTACGCTAAACGCCATCACCAGCGTTTCGGTGAAGCTCCAGTGCGTGGAATCGATTTGCGTTGAATCCAAAACATGAACAAAGTTAACGCCGGGGACGGTTAAGTCACTGTTGGCGGTCGTGTTCTCAGTGAAGGAACCACCGGTGGTAACGGTATGAGTCGCGGTAGCTATTGGCGGGGCGAACGTGCCCAAGTTCCCTTCGTGTTGCGGGAACTTCAGTTGCGGCCAGGTGATATGAGGAATATCAACACCGCCGCCATCGCCGCCAGTTCCATTGCTTCCTGTGCCTGTGTCGCCCGTTCCTGTGTCGCCCGTTCCTGTGTCGCCCGGGTCACCTGTGCTAGAACCAACGCCTGAGGATGGTCCCTCGCCCTCCGAACTGCTGGAGATCACTATGACTGACGACAGGCTGCCGTCAGTATTGCAAAACCAGCCTAACAGATCGCTTGGCAGTGACGCTTCCGCTACATTTGAACTTCGTTGTGCAATCAACGCAGAATTGGTGACAGAACTTTGCGTAGGAATCAACAGTGAGCCAACGTTTTGCCCATTGCTAGCGAGCGATTGCACCTGCGAATGATTCTGCGAGTCAGGGCTAAGCAGTTGAGGTCCCAGTAAGGGAATCGTTGGAGTTTGGCCGCTAGCAAGTTGGCCGCCGAAGAGTACTTTTTGCCATGCGGCTGGATTGCGGGATACATCGCGAAGTGTGTCGAGGGAAATGGTGGCTTCTGTTGCTGCGCCAGCATTGGCTGCACGCTGATCGAAATCGCGCCAAGCCGCATCGATGGTCGCGGCTTGGTCGACGGGCTTTTGCGTGGAGTTTACTACAGCAGCTTGGGCTCCGAGAGCACTTTGGTTGCGACTTGGCGCATAACCAACTGGCATTTGCGATTGAAAGGGGCCAACCACTGCAGACCCGCTTCCGGTGGAGTCGTTGGTGGTGATGGAACCTGATGGGCCGGACATAACATCGGTTACATGCGGCTCGATCGAGTGCGAGATCACTCGCTCCGCGACTGGTGCTGGAACACCATAAAGCGATTGTTGGACAATATTGCCAAAGACGGAGTTGGAAAAAATTGCGTCTTGTGAATCGGATCCAAAGCCTAGATCTACTGCCATCATCTGCCGGAGTTCAAGTCCCTCAAAGAGCAACGCGCGGAATTGAGTCTTGAGTCTTGAGTCTTGAGTCTTGAGTCTTGAGTCTTGAGTCTTGAGTCTTGAGAGGCGACCGCAAAGTTGTCATTACAGGTCTCATGTTTTTGAAGAGGATTTTGAATTGGCGATTCGGTTTGTCGCGAATCTAAAATTTTGTGAACGCCACAGTCCACCATAAGGTAGGGTTGGTTACTCCACGTCCGCAAGTAGCCTAGGATGTTTTATTTGGGATTTCCGCAAAGTATAACAGCAACCAACGTTGAAGCGATCTATGCGCCCGGGCCTGTATCCTGGTTTAGCTATCCTCACCGGAACGTGTGATTTCTGCTATCGCGGGTCAGCTTCGGTAGACAATGGCGTCACGCAAGAGCAGGCTGGCTAGCTGCGTGCCAGTAGTTGCGTGCCAGGCACCTAGCGAAATTAATTTGACGCAACCGGGTCTTGCATCGATGCTAACCACCCTCAACCCTCCTCTCCCCCAAGCGAACCAAACCGGACGGTATACTGTCAAGTCGTGACTAGGCATCAACCATCCAACATCGGCACGCATGTGGGCTTATGAGTCATCCAACATCGATCCCACTTTTTGCACTCGTCGAGACGATCGAGAGTGAATTGTGCCGAGCTAAGCTATTGCCTCCACTTTCCCTTCAAGTGGTAACGAATACTTGGCATCAAGCCCAGCAGCGCTTGCTGAAGGGGCTCCGAAAGCACATTCGACGTATTGCGCCAGTGCATTGGGCGCAATGCCGGCCTATGCACTCACCTGAACATCGGATCGTCAAGGTGACCCTTAGCCCAGCCAAGGACGACACCCTTTGGGAGAGTCCGATCGAAGTCGACGTCGACTTATTTTCTTGGCCGATTGCCGGGTCGAATCGGCAGTGGTTGTGCCCAGCCTTGGACTCCGTCGTCGTTACTTCCGAACCAGAAATGACGGATGCCTTTTTGGTGCTGCAAATTAAGAGCATGATGGCTCGGATCCATGACTCGTGGGAGCTCGAGCAAGTCATGGAGACCTTCGGCGATCGAAAGTTTCGAATATATGAGCTAGCTCAGTGGACAGCGCGCGAAATTACCGACGCTTATTCGGATCGTTCGAAAGGGGCCAAGAGGATTAAGCTAAATGCTCTCAGATCGGTCGCTACACGGATCGTGACTTGGAAACATTCTCCGACGTACGAACAACAAGAGACGATCTCGCAATTGGATGAACTGATGTTGTGCCCCAGTCCACAAAGCGTCTTGCTTGTGGGGCCAACTGGCGTCGGGAAAACAGCGATTGTTTTCGAATGGGCTCGCACGCTTCCCGGGCTAGTATTTACGGCTAGCGGCGAAGTTTCCGCATCGTCCTCAGAGAAGGCGACCAATTCGTTACTGTCGTCGCAGGGGGCTCGTGATGTTTGGGCGACAAGTGGCTCACGGCTTGTGTCCGGGATGACAGGTATGGGGATGTGGCAAAAGCGCTGTCATCAAGTTGTGCGTGAGGCCCACGAGGCCAAGATCATCTTGCACGTTGGGTCGCTGGTCGAGCTTGTTGAATCTGGCAAGATCAATGGCCAACCTGGAGTCGCCACCCTGTTACGAAGTGCGATCGACCAGGGAAAACTTTTGGCGATTGCGGAATGCACTCCCGACCAATTGGCGGTCGTGCAGCGCGAAGATCCTATCCTCTTGCGATGCTTTACCAAGCTGGAAATCAACCCACCCAGGGAACAGTCTTTGTCGATCATCTTACGGAAGACAGGACAGTATTTGACAGCGGAAAAATTGTTGACGGCGGGCTCCCCTAAACGAAAACGATCTGCACCAAGCGAGCCTATTATGGCGGTCGCAAATTTGCACGATAGCGCAGGGACTTTGTTTGACGCCTCGGCGATCGATGAGTTGATTCGTTTGCATCAACGCTTTAGTACTTATTCGGCCATGCCCGGGCAACCTATCGGTCTAATGCGCAGCATGATCGAGGTTTGGCCCGAAGGCAAACCAATCACGGACACGGATATCACCCGCCGATTTTCCGACGATACGGGCTTGCCTCTCTTTCTTTTAGACGACTTGATTCCATTGGATTGCGAGCGGATCCGTGCGGAACTTGCGGCCAACGTCATTGGTCAACCAGAACCAGTCGAGCATTTGGTTCGGTTGATAACGATGCTCAAAGCACGCTTGAATCGTACGGATCGACCGTTGGCCTCTCTCTTATTGATTGGGCCAACAGGGGTCGGAAAGACGGAGACCGCGAAAGCGTTGGCCAAACTGTTATATCGCGACCAGGCCAGAATGATTCGCATCGACATGAGCGAGTACTCGCAGCCATGGTCCGCGATTCGACTGATTGGTTCGACAAGAGAGGGGGACGGAGCTTTGACCAGTCCGATCCGCGACCAGCCCTTTTCAGTCATCCTGCTCGACGAGTTCGAAAAATGCCATCCGTCGGTGCTGGATCTACTCTTGCAGGTCTTGGGAGAAGGCAGATTGACCGATTCGATGGGGCGAATTGCCGATTTCCGAAACGCCGTCATTATCATGACGAGCAATCTCGGAGTCGAGACGTACCAAGGTCAGTCGTTTGGGTTCGGAGAAAATGAGAATAATGCCTACGATCACTTCTTGCGAGAGGTTCGTCGCCATGTTCGACCTGAGTTTCTCGGTCGCCTCGATCAGATCATTCCCTATCGACCGTTGCCGATCGAGGTGGTTCGCAAGATTACGGACCGCGAATTGGTTGAAGTGTCCAAGCGGCGTGGCATTCGCTACCACAAGATCCGTTGGGAAGTCGAACCGTCGGCCCGCGACGCGCTCGCGAGATTGGGTTTTGACCCGGTTTACGGTGCGCGTCCACTGCGTCGCGAGATCGAACGCAACATTGTCATTCCCTTGGCAGACTGCATGCACAAAAGCGGTACTGACTCGAGGCCAATCGTTTCCTTCGTTGTCGACGAAGCAACCGACTCCGCAAAGCCTAACATTCTCGCTCGATCGACTGCGGGCGTTAAAGGCGGCAGGACCAACTTCGTCGATCCAACCAATACAGAAAATCAAAAATGGCTGCTGGATTTTCTCCGTGATTTGCGATACCGAGCGAGCTTGTTGATTCGATCTGAGAGGTTTCATGCGATCGAAAACAACGTCGAACGCATCTCTCGGCAAATCGATCACATCCGTAAGACGATACGTGGGCTTACCAGCCCGAGGCGAAAGAGAACTGCCATGACAAGATTGCAGGTTTTGCGTCAAGATTTAGGAGTAGCCAACAAAGCGATCGAACAAATCGACAACGTGGTCCGATGCATCGAACGAATCCACCAAACAACGACGGTCCAATGGCATGCACAAGAGCTACGCGAGACGCGAGAGACGATGATGGAAGCCACCAGGCTCAGCAATCAACTAAAGGCGCATTTGATAGGCATGCGGAAGGATATCCAGCAGCCTCATGAGCAACAGAGTCTTATCCTTTTGTGCAATCCCATCAACGCTGCGAAACCACTTTGGCAAGCGTACGAACGGCTTGCGAGTCTGAACGGTTGGCGAATTGTGCTGTTCGGTCTTTCCCCTTACGATGCACTTTGGGATCCGCTGTCCAAAGAGTTTTTGGAACGCCAGGCCGCCAGTCGCAAAATCGTTGAGATTCCAAAATCACGTGAGCCAGCATTTCGGTTGTTGAGGTCGGCAGCCGACCCTTTGCATCCCAAGGCCAAAGAGATCGATGTGTTCCGCATCGATTCCTGGAGGGAGCTAGATACCATCGGCGACCGTTTTTGCGGCATTGCAATTCAAGCGGATCAAGGGGAAATTGCGACGTGGCTAGGTGCGGAGGAAGGGGTCCATCACTTTCTTTCAGCCTCGCCCGAAGGGAACAAACGTCATCGCGCCAGGGTACTCCTGTATCCCGGACGATTGTTCCATTGGGAACCCTCCGCGGGATGGAATGAGCCCCCCTCACTTCCAAGCCGCGATCCACGACGCACATTTTACGTGAGCGAGAGTCGACTTGTCAGCCATCTCGTTCGCTATGAGGTTTTGGTTTCCTCGAATGATCCGATTGCAAACTGGGTGGATATGATTCAGCACGAAGGAGACACCATGCTTTGGAATTCGATTGGATATTTGCCGGTTCCGAGCAATGCGACATTCGGCCAAGAGATGGTTTCGTCCTCACAGGGAGTGCGTTAGGACATGCAACTAACCATTGCCATCTTAGTCACGATGCAGCGGATCGATGGCTTACCTCGCTACTTCGCTCAGACTGTGTGTCCACCGATTTGCACCGCGTCAGATGCACTACTCAAAACAGCTCTGCAACGACTTTCCAACGAAGTTCGTAAACGGCTACAATCCTGGATCGATCGAGGACAAACTCGCGCAGTGTCGGCCTGGCTCTACGACCCACAGGCTGATGTCCAGCTCTTCAAAGAAAAACTCACTCTTCGCGACCGCACCCTAAGCCTTAAGACCATTCTTATGGTACATCCAGCCCTAGGCGGTTTTGTAGTCGTTGCCCCACTATTGGATGATTTGCGATTTCAAAGGGACCCGAAAGAAGCATTAAAGGGTCAGGCGACACGGTTGCTCACGAAATGGTGCGAGCAAAGGATCAAGGACGACGAGTCGATGGATCTGAAGAGCCTTAGTATCACGGGTGACGCGTGGGTCGAGCCTCTGGATATCGTATTGTCGATGGCGGAAACCAAGAAGAAGAAAAAGAAGGGGCTTGTGGGAGCGTTGCTGGGACAATCCAATCCAGGTGGTGCCGAATCGCTTCAACGAGTTGGTCGTTGTCTCGACGCTTTCCGATCCGATCGATGCCAGCTATTCGGTCGAGATAGCGAAGCGGATCGCCTATATCAGCTACTTGGTTCACGCCGTAATCAAGGAGTAGCGTTGGTGGGTCAGGCATCGGTCGGGAAGACCGCTGTTCTCGAAGAGGTGGTTCGAAGACGGTCTTTCGATCGCAAGAACAATCGGCGCCACTGCGAACAAGTTTGGTTGATTTCGCCTAGTCGGGTCATTAGTGGCATGTCGTACTTGGGCCAATGGGAAGAACGTTGGCTTTCGATTCTCAAGGAAGCGTATCGCCGGGATCACGTTCTCTACTTCGACGACCCCATCAGTCTCTACACCGCGGGTGTTACTCGCGATAGCCAGATGTGCATGGCGGACGTTCTCAAATCCTTTATGGCGGAGCAGCCGATTCGAATCGTCTTTGAGATGACCCACGAAGCTTTGTCCATCTTGCGACGAAAAGACAGGTCCCTGGTCGATCCCATGATCCCGCTTTCCATCGAGGCGATGAACGAATCGCAAACACTCCTGACCCTTATTGAGGTGGTAAGTCAGATCGAAGCGGATACGCAGTGTTTCTTTCATCCCAGTTTGCTACCGACGATGATCGACTACTCGGCGACGTTAGCGCCCCAGCTCTCGTTGCCCGGCAAGGCCATTTCACTTGCTCGAGGGCTTGCGCATCAAGCTGCATCACATGCAGTTCAGGCAGAGTCCGTCGTAGTCATGAACGGCGAACCCCTGAACAGCGAACCCATAAACGGCGAACCCATAAACGGCGAACCCGGAGAAGAACGCGACACGTTGCGGTCCGTCTCGCGAAGCATGACCACTGCGGACTTGGATCGATTCGTGGAAGAGCGAACGGGACTTCGATTGTCGTTGCGGCAAGGGACAGTCAGCATTAAGCAGCTTGAAATCGCTCTTTCAAAAATGATCGTTGGCCAAGAGACTGCAGTCAAAGTACTGTCGCGTTATGCACAACGTTCGCTGCAGGGGCTCCAACCGATAGACCGGCCGCTCGGCGTATTTTTATTCATGGGGCCAACAGGCGTGGGCAAGACTGAGTCGGCAAAAGCCTTGACGCGATTGTTGTTTCATGACGAGTCGCGAATGGTGCGGATCGATATGAATGAGATCTCTTCCGCCAATGCCGCCGAAGGGCTGATTGGCACGTTCGAACAGCCAGATGGAAGGCTTCCGTCCGCCTTGCGTCGACAGCCCAATTGTATTCTCTTGTTGGACGAAATTGAAAAGGCGCATCCAGACGCACTTGACTATTTGCTACAGGTCATGGGGGAAGGCCGTTTAAGCGACGCATGTGGCCGAGCCGTCGATTTTCGAAATGCGTTCATCATCATGACGAGCAATCTTGGTTCGGTGGAAAGCGCACAATCGCTTGGATATGAAATTCAAGATTCGCAAGCCGGGGAGATGCAGCGAGAGACGATCTATCAACGGACAGCCAAGCGTTTCTTCCGGCCGGAATTCCTGAATCGCTTGGATGAAATCGTGGTCTTTGGCCGACTGGAACGTAGCCACATGCGTCACATCGTCGAGCATCATTTAGGGGCATTGAAACGCCGCGATGGACTCTCTCGCCGGCGCATGTTCTTGCAGGTGGATGACGAAGCGACTCAGTGGATAATCGAACGTGGATACGACCCAGCACTTGGGGCCAGGGCCATTAAACGAGCCATAGAAAGGGAGGTGACCCAACCGCTTGCAGATCAACTTGCTGCATGCCACATTGAGAATCCTGTGTGGACGCGACTCCGCATCGCGAATGGCTCGATCAAGTGCGATACCCATGAGCTGCGAATCCTTCCAACGAGAATGATCGCGCCAGAACCTGAAACAGAGGAATGCTTAGTCAAAGCCAAAGCCTGTGTCGAACGCATTCGGCAACAATTACTGGAACGCTCCCCGGCGAATCCAGAAGCGCGTCATGGTTTAAACCAAATCGATTACTATTCGATTCATAGCGCGTTGATGGAAGCTTCCGATTGCCTGAAGGAGCTTACGGAGCAGCATAAAATCGGCAAAGAGACCGTTATTGCACCCATGCAGCGGTCGATCAAGACGACGGCCGGCAGAGTCCCGCACAGTCGACATCATCGAGCAATCAGTCCCGAGGAAATCACGCGTGAAGAACGCAAATCGGATCTTGATTTACGGGAAGGCATCATGGAGTCTGGCGCTAGCCGGACCGCGCGAAGTGACTCCACTTCCCCCATTCGCAAGTTGATGCGATTGTTAGCCATAGCCGACATAATGTTGAAACGGATCGATGAGCCTTCACGCTGGCTCATGCGTGTGCGATTCCTTAATCCACCAGGCGAACACTCCAACCTTGGCTTGGAAAAGAAGAGTCGCAGCCAGATGTTGCTTTCGTTGAATGCCTTTCCGGTTCAATTGACTGCATGGTTACGTGATCTGTTGCAGGGGCTTCAGTATTCGGTCTCCTTTCAGGACGGTCGTGCGGTTGCGATTGTTGAGGGGGCGAGTGTCGGTGGGTTGCTAATGCAATTATTAGGAACCTACCAGGTCGCTGGGGACTATGGCATGGAGCGATTGCTGCTAATCGAAGCCGTGGCAATCGACCATGGAATTCAACTCGAGGATTGGAGTGCCTGCGATCAGGAAGTAGGACGATTTACGAACCAGGCAGACGGCTTTCCAAACTCGGAATATTGCGGACGAGATGGCTGGACAATCATTCGGGGGCAGATCGACGATTGGATCCAAGACTTTCGGACCGGTCGGCGAATACCGCTCAAGTTCAGTCATGAATGGCAAGCATGGTTGTTAGATCAATTGCCCTTGCCGCAGGAATTTATTTTTAAAACGTAGCACAGGCTGCCAGCTTGACTTCAGACTATCCGGACCGGCGGACGGCTAGTCCTACGATGAACCACAACTCCACAAATAAATATGTTTTATCAATCCCCCATTTTGATTAGTTGCCGCGACGATGGTTTGATTGTGGCAACGTCGGTCATTGAGGAGTCGGTACAAGCCGTCTCGCATTCTCGATCGAATGCCAAGAAACTGCTTGAGCGACGAATGCGTAAACTCCTGGAATGCAGTTGCATGAGTCTTGAGCGATTGAAGTCGGTGGTATTGGAAAAGCGTTCGTTCCCCGCACAGCCGATGCACATTCAACGGCATCGGAGATATCCGGCTGGGCCGCCCATGACGGTGCCAGTTCGTTACGTGAAGATCGTTGACAATTGGGACAAACTATTCGGTATTTTGCCCGATTTTGGAATCCATTTCTATTGCCCTGTCGAGGCAGATTTCGATGCGATGTTGCAAGAGACAGTAAGGTCTATGCTTGCATCCATCAGTCCCGAGGAGATGGTACGATGTTGGCCTCCAAATACGACGGAGCTCGATTGGCTGCGAGTAAAAATCAAAGCGAAATCGCGAGGCAGCCGCGGTCCCAATATCGAGACGTTAGCAAGTGTTGCCGAACCGCTAGGTAAGACTCGTCGACCACTTCTGCCTGCCGAAATTCGCGAATCCGAATTGCGTCAAATTCGCGAGAATTTGCTTTACTCCAATTGCCTATTGGTGGGAGAAACGGGCGTTGGCAAAACGACGCTAATGCACATCGCGACGCGAGACGTCTTCCAGAGACTGCGAATGGAAGCAAGGCAAGCCAAAGAGCGGACTATACCTAATTCCAAGTTCTGGCTGACCAGCGCCAGTCGATTGATTGCCGGCATGCGATACTTGGGGCAGTGGCAAGAGAGATTGGAATGCATGATTTCCGAGCTAAGCGAAGTGCAGGGTGTTTTGATAGTGGAGAATCTCCGTGATTTGATTTCGATAGGGGGCCAATCGCCGACCGAGTCGTTGGGTGCCTTTCTCGTACCCTATCTGCGGACTGGGCAACTGCGGATGGCCTGCGAGGCCACACCAAGTCAAGTGGAATACTGCCAGCGAACCTTACCGGGCTTGATCGATCAATTGGCGATTGTTCGCATCGAACCACTCCAGCCGAAGGCGGAAACGGACTTGGTTCGATACGTGTTAAGCCAGACCTGGGAGGTGCCAATTGCCAACGTCGACATGGAATTGTCGACTGCAATTCAACGTCTATGTCGACAGTTCCTGACCAGTCGTCCAGCGCCAAGTGCTTCGATCGCATTTGTGGAACAATGGCTTGGGAAGTTGCGAAGGCGTTTCAAGACAAGTACGGCCACGGATGGTCCGAAAGGGCTTCGCGGAGACGCAAGTTGTTTGACAACGGACAACGCCATCGAGGAGTTTTCTCGGTGGACAGGCCTGCCGCAATCGCTCTTGCGCGATCAAGAGTTGCTTGAGCGAGAGACTGTGGTCAGAGCACTTTCCAAGGAAGTGATTGGGCAGCCCGAGGCATGCAATGGAACTGCCAGCGTTGTGATGCGTTTGAAGTCTTCGATGAACGATGTCGCGAGACCGTTCGGTTGCTTGCTGTATTGCGGTCCGACGGGAGTAGGTAAAACACAGTTGGCAAAATCGCTTGCAAAATACTTGTTCGGGGCGGATGGCCAAAAAACACGGTTGGTCCGGCTCGACATGAGCGAGTACCAGTCAGGAGCAGCCGGCCAACGTTTTCTGAACGACGCGAATGGCGAACCTGCAAAGTGGATTCAACAGATTCGCAATCAACCACTTCAAGTGCTCTTGTTCGATGAAATCGAAAAAGCGTCACCCGAAGTCTTCGATATCTTACTTAGTCTGCTCGACGAAGGACGATTGACGGATCGTTACGGCAATCTGACCAGTTTGCGTTCGTCGGTGGTGTTGATGACGAGCAATCTGGGATCAACGCAGCAGAGTTTATCGGGATTCCAAGGGGCGAGCGCGGTGGACTATGCTTTGTCTGTTCGGAAAGCCTTGCGACCTGAGTTTATCAATCGCTTGGACGCAATTGTGCCATTCTTTCCGTTGCAACCTGAGAGCATTAGCGCAATGACTCGCAAAGAACTGAATGAAGTTCGCGAGCGAGAAGGGGTCAAGCGACTTGGGTTGAGGCTGATTTTCTCCGATGCTCTGGTGCAGCATATTGCTTCGATTGGATTTTCATCGACGTTAGGTGCGAGACCTTTGCAGCGAACGATTGAAAACACGGTCATGGGCAAGCTGGCCCGATGGATGGTCGAATCTTTACCATCGCCGAATTCAAGTGTGCAAATGGACTGGGACGGCAGCAAGGAGGAAGTGGTTATGTCGTTTAACGGCAATACTGTTCAATGAAGCCCAAGATTCACGTTCCCAGGCTCTGCCTGGGAACGTACTGCTCCGGAGGCTCTGCCTCGCTTTGCAATGCAAGCGAAATACGTATTCTTGACGGCACGGCAGGCAGAGCCGGGGCTGTGCGACAAATAGCAGTTTCGATATTTCTTTCTGATTTAAATCGAAGCGTTTTTGTTCCGAACAACAATAGAGTATAGACAATATCGCGAGCCCATCCGTTTGGGGCTTGACCCCGCGGATGCGTTCTGGCGCACTACCGCTCTGCGAACTTTTCGCGTTGGTAGCTGACAGATGCTGCCCCGCCGGTTGAAAACCGACGGAAGCAAAATGAATCGGTTTGCCTGTCTGTACAATTTGCCTGTCTGTTCCATCAGGCGAAGTGGAAGAAAAGATGCGCAATCCAATTGCTCCCGCCACAGCCCAGGCAGAACCGGCAGAGACTGCAAGTCAGTGGGTTCCAAGGCAGAGCCCTGGAACCAGTCGGTGATCAATCGGCCCTAACTCAATTCCGGGAATGACTCTCGACTACCGATTCGACTGATGAGCGTTTTGGATCTGAGGACAAAGTCGGACTTGTAATTGGCTACCTGCTGTTCCGTAATCCCAAGCAATTCGGACGTGTCTTTGTTGCTCATTCCCGCGACGAAGAGCAATTCAATGCACTTCAACTTCGGCCAATCGGATTTGGACTGCCATTTTCCAATTTGGTCTTGGAGCGCTTCGACCAAGGCCAACTCCTCGGAATCACGACGTTCGACAGATTGAGCGAGACTGCTAACGGCGCGGCCTGCACTAGGTACTCGTTGAGCACCATCACTGGAGTCGTCACCGGTGTAAAACGCCAGGGTATGACGTCGACCTTCGCGTCTTAAATGATCCGTTAACTTGTATGCCGCAATAGAGAATAAATAGCTCTCGAGAGGTCGTTGGCAGTCGAAATTGGGCAGACTATTAAGGAACCCCACGAAGGTCTCTTGAACAATGTCTTCCGCGTGGGAACGATCGATCAATCGAGACCCAACGAAGGCCAAAAGCCGACCTTCAAATCGGTCGATAAGCTGCTGCCAAGCATCGGTATTTCCTGTCCGAATACTGTCGACCAGTAGGCGTTCTGGGGTGTTTTGTTTCGATAAGTCTTCGCTCATCCCTTGAGTTTAGCTTTTTCACGGCGTGCCAACAGCCCAACTGCACCGGACAAAATCGTAATGGCGAATACGCCAAACCCACCCAGGATTCCGGCCTTCTTCGTTCGTTGTTCGCGAACGCTTTGTTTTTCCCATTCGCGTATTTTCGTAAGTTGCTCGGAAGAGAGATGCAAACCGATCCATAGTTGGTGGTAAGTACCCGATGGGCGGTCCTGGATATTGTCGAATTCTTGCCCTTTCTTGACCCAGTACTTTTCAACGTATTCCTGGGTCAGCTCGGGCAATTTAGTGGACGAGGTGAACTCCAACACATGTTTATCCAAGTAGACTTGAACGTCCGACATCATTCGAGACCTCAAGTCTTCACGACACTGATCCAAGTCGGGCAAAAGAGTACTGCTGATAGCGAAGCTATGTTCATCACCCGAGACCAATCCTTTCTTGACCCAATCGGGAGTGCTTCCGTTGAGTATCGGCAACGGTACGGTTTCACCTAGGTCGTCGCCCGCGACCGAATCAAAGGACTCGCTAGAGTCGATTTCTGCTTTTACGACTAAAGGTGTTTCGGAGGGAGAAGGAGCTTCGGGAGGAGCTGGGAGCACAGGGTTGGATTTCGGAACCGCGTTGGAAGCTTCGGAGTGCTGCGTTTTCATTTTCGCGATTTCTGCTTGCAGTCGTTCTGCCATGGCAGCCAAGTCTTCGAGTCGGCTGTCCGTCAAGCCGACCCAATCTTCGAATTTCTTGAGAATGCTGGGTGAAGACGTACTGCTGCCTCGAGCGACGACTTCGACCTCTTGCTTAACGAAATTTTCTTGTGTCTCCGATGGCTCATCTGTCTGGGCTATGGCAAGAGCTGCCAGCCCAACGATGGCCGCGAGTTGCAGTGATAAAGTCGTCAAAGTGAAACGCATGATATGGTTAAAATCCGAAAGTGTGGCACTAGTGTGGCACGGTGGTCCCCACCGTGA
>JBBRJI010000042.1:0-15448 GCA_038219625.1 Pirellulales bacterium
TGAACTTCATATCCAAGTATCCCTTAGCCTTGGCATCCTGCATGGCTAAGTCAAGAAACCGCATGCGTTTCTCCGGCATTAGGACTTCAATTTCCCAAGGGCCGTCGGGGTCGGAAATCGTCATCAACAACTGCCCCGTAACCACTGGTCTCGCGTTGAGGACCTTCTCTACGTCCCAAGTCGTCACCAAACCCGCAATCGGACTGAGTCGAAGTAGCTTTTGCTTCTTATCTTCATGCAGCTTCAGTAGCTCAGTCTTGGCTTCAATGATGGTGGCGCTTTCCTCAATGTCTTGTTGGTTCTTATTTCGTTCGGCTTGAGTCTGATTGGGTCTCTGAGAGGCGTCGTTCGCGTTGATGTTTCGGACGATGGCGGTCTTTCGCTCGCCTGAAACGCCGCTAATCTGTAGTTCAAGATCCGGGTTTTTCAATTGCAATAGCGGTGCGTTGGCTTCCACATAGTCGCCATGTTTCACGAAAACGTCGACTACTTCCCCGTCGACATGCGCAAAAACCTGTTTCTCAACGCTTGGTTTAAATTTCCCGTTCCCCTCTAAATCGAAATCGATTGGGACGATGAACATGGCAAGCAACGCAGCGCCAAGCAAACTGAGAATGGCCGTTGTTTTCGGCAATGCTGAACCTCGAAACATCCAGGTCAATTTGTCGAGAAATCGCCATACCGGCATGAACAGAATTTGGCTGTGTGAAAGCGAATTGGATAAGGCTCGGCAGGTATGTTCGTACACTAGGTCGACGCGTCCCTCCAACATGGATCGCGAAAGTTGCGTTTCGATTTGCTCGACTATCAAGGCACCGATGATGTCTCGCCGCATACGCGTCTCGCTGGTCTCGCTCCTGGCGGCCAGGACATCCCCTTCGATTTTGCGTTCCGGCTGTCGAATCGGCAAAACGGTAATCGTTCGTCCATGCGAAAGGTCGACGTAGTCCTCGATGGCTTCTTCGATTTGGGGAGGTAAATCTTCCATTGAACCGTCGTACCAAAGTGGCTCTCCGCTCCTCACGACCTTGGTCGCCAAGCTGTTCAGCGACTGAACGATGTTCGAACGATGTTCGATGGAATCCTGGCCTGAAATCGCAATGACTTTCAGCTTGCCACCCTTAAGCATGGCCACACTGACGCGATCGCATTCGATGAGCCGCCGACCTTCGTTGACGATGGTGTAAGCGGTATCCTTGAGGTCCAAATTGTCGTGAACCAAGCGAGCGAACTGATCCGATTGCTGCCACATTTCTTGCCGGTTCGAGACTTGCTGGAGTGCATTCCCTTGAATCCACTCCCCCATGAGCTTAGTCATGTGCTCCAAAAATCGAAGATATCCGCGCTGCGCTTCGGCAGGGGAGTCGGGACGCTGCATGACTTCAAGCAATCCCACAGGCTGCTTGTTGGAAACGAGCGGAGCCGTAACCAGTAGATATCGGGTAGGGTTACCTTCCCCGGAATCTTCTCCCGATCCCGACATGGGAGGAATCAGCTCGGCTCGGCCCTGCGAAAACAGGCGAGTCAATAGCCTTCCATGCAACACGGCCTCTTGATTGTTGGCTTGCATCAAACCTGGATCCATCTGGATCTGATGTGCCAACCGCATGCTGCCTTCGTCATCGACCAGCCAAACCGCGCCACCCGAAGCCGCTAGGGCAGAAATGATCCGCTGCAAGACGGCAGGGTAGTATTCAGCGGCCTTTGCGTCGGACTTAGAAAGTTCCGTAATCTCGTTGACCAAGGTCCGAATGTGACGCTTGGTATTCTCTACATTCTCATCCGATGGTCCGGAAGCCATAGCTGCTGATCAATGCGAAACGAGGAACAAATGGACTGAAATGGCCCGTGGCCATCCAACAATCGAAAGTTTGCTTGCATTCCATAAGTTGGATTTCGCAAAAGCGCAGACTTATTACCAAGGATAAGAGGTACTAGCCGGTTGCAAAAGCTCCAATCCGCGTAACTAATGCCAGATTGCCGAATCCGTTCAGCGCCCTATCCGATTGTGAGGACTGGGTGGACGTTGTGCCCAGGGCAATTTGTACCTGAATACCTAGTAGATAGGATGAGAATTGATAGGAATAGTTCCCAAGACGTGAGTTAGGATAACTCCATCCATTAGTGTCGTAGCGAAACTCGCCAAGAGTTTTGGCGCCCGCTCATTCCGAAAGTCTTGGCGACTTCCGCTACGGGAAAATCGGACAGTTATTGATCGAACGGTCCTTAGCGATATAGGAGCGCGCAACGGGGTTGGATTTTTGTGGCTGAGCGAGGCCCTCGCTCAGGTTTTCAACCCAACGAGCGAAGGGCCTCGCTCGTCCACAGTGTTAATCTGCTGTTAATCTGCTTTCCCGGCCCAGCCAGCCCACCAGTTGCGAAACAATTGCCATTGCGAACGCAGGAATTCGCGTTGACTGTCCGAGAGTCTGTCGGACGAGTTGATTTGATGCTCGTATTCCGGATTCCCCTCGAGAACCATTAAGTACTTGTAATAAAGAACTAGATCAGGCCCTTCATCAAAAGTGGACAACACCGCCAGGGCTTCGTTTAATTCGGCGGCAAGACGCCGCGCATTGGAGTCACCAGCAGCGGCCCGCTGGCACAGCTCGACCATTCTTAAAACTTCGCGGGGCAGTGCGTTACCAACACCCGTGATCGCACCGGCAGCTCCGCAGTGAATAAATCCATGATATACCTGCGTATCCACGCCGACCATCAACGTTAAGTTCGCGTTGCCACTCGTGATAGTTTCCGCTGCATAAGTTAAGGACTTCGCGCCTCCAAACTCTTTGAAGCCAATCAAGTTCGGAAACTCACCATGCAAGTCGAAAAATAGATCGGCTTTCGTCTCGAAACCGTAATAGGGACTGTTGTAGATGACCGCTGGCAGACCAACGCTTGCGGACAGGATACCTGCGAAATGAGCGCGTTGCGCGGCGACGGAGCCCCCTCGAGACAGAACTCGCGGGATTACCATTAGGCCAGCGGCACCAACTTTTTTGGCGTGAGCTGCGTGAGCCGCGGCAATCGCTGGGTTCTGTGCACCCGTACCAACAATCACGGGGACCCCCGCGGTTGTCAGTCGCTCCACTCCTTCTTGGCGACGTGCGTCGGTCAAAAGCGGCCAGTCTCCCATCGAGCCACAGTAAACCACCGCTCGCATGCCGATCTCGACCAACTCCTTGCCTTTGGCAACCAACAAGTCGAAAAGAGGCTCGCCTTTTGCGGAACAAGGCGTCATCAAAGCGGGAATGCATCCCGTAAAAACATTGCTTTTGTTGTTCATTCTTCCGCGCGTTAGCCCCATCGAGTTTTCAGTTCCCATTCCGCGCACCAAGAATGCTTGCACGCAAACAAAAAGGTTAGTCTAGAGCGTTGAAGTCGTCCAGTTCTCAAGCCCACGGCCAATTGTTTTTAGAGAGCGGCAGACAGAAGACTTCCAGACCAGGCCACCGTATGGCACGCTCAAAGCGATTAGCGATGGGCGTGGGAAGTGTGGCAAATGACTCTAGCGATTCACCACGCCCTTCGTACCTCAGAGCGTGCCACACAGTTTATAGGTAGATTTCAATCTGCCCATCGCCTAAGTTGAGGCTCCTGAGTGAATCTAACCAGATTAGGCCAATCGCAAAAGTGAGAAAAATGGTATACTCCCGACTCGCTTTTGAACTTCGGAAATCCTTGCGATTTCCGTTTATTGCCTTGGTTGGAATTCTCACGAATCGAACATATGAACGCACCTACCGATCCGCCAAACGATCCGAATCTGGAACTCGATAGCGATGGCGTCCCTCTCAACGGCTCCGATTACAACTCCGAAGACCTGCAGCACCTAAGCGATTTAGAACACGTTCGTAAGCGACCGGGGATGTACATCGGCGATACAACCTTAAAAGGCCTTCACCATTTGGCCTACGAAGTAGTCGATAATTCTATCGATGAGGCGATGGCTCAGTACGCCAAGGTCGTCTCTGTAACCATTAATGCTGATGGTTCGGTGACCGTCGAGGACGATGGTCGCGGTATTCCGGTCGAAAGGCACGCTCAACTTTCTGAGTTAATGCAAAAAGAAATGAGCACCCTCGAAGGTGTGATGACGGTCCTAAAGTTCGGAGGCAAATTCGAAAAAAACGCCTACAAGACCTCAGGCGGACTCCACGGAGTAGGGGTTACCGTGGTCAATTTCTTGTCGCAATGGTGCGAAGTAGAGGTTAGCCGCGACGGGAAAGTCTGGACGCAATCCTATGAACGCGGTGTGGCGACCGGACCGGTCCGCGAAGCCGGAGTCACGACCAAACGCGGCACCAAAACGACCTTCAAACCCGACAGCCAAATTTTTCCGAATACCAAATACACGTACGACATCCTCGCCAAACGACTTCAAGAACTTGCGTTCCTCAACAGCGGCGTACGGATCCTTGCCAAGGACGAACGCAGCGGACAAACCGACGATTTTCGCTATGAACGGGGAATTGTCGAGTTCGTCGAATACCTCAACCGAGCCAGCGAAGTTGTCCACAAAGACGTCATCTTGATCGAAGGCCAGAAGGACGACCTAGGCTATTCCATCGCGCTTCAGTATTCCGAGGAATACACCGAAAACCTTCATTCGTACGTAAACAATATCAATACGATCGAGGGTGGTACTCACGTTTCTGGTTTTCGATCCGCTTTGACGCGAACTCTCAATGCATATGGCAAAAAAGAGAATCTGTTCAAGGACCTCACCCCGACCGGGGATGACTTCCGCGAAGGTCTAACCTGCGTGATCTCGGTTCGAGTTGGTACTCCTCAATTCGAAGGCCAAACGAAAACAAAACTCGGAAACAGCGAAGTTGAGGGGATCGTCAATTCCGCAGTTGGTGATGGACTCTCCAAGTACCTCGAAGAGAACCCAAAGAACGCTCGACTTTTAGTCCGAAAAGGCTTGCTTGCGGCAGAAGCAAGAGAAGCAGCCAAGAAAGCCAAAGACATTCTTCGCAACCGAAAGAATGTCCTCGGCGGTGGCGGTTTGCCCGGTAAGCTCCGTGACTGTATCAGCAACAAAATGGAAGAGTGCGAGCTCTACCTCGTAGAAGGTGACTCGGCAGGTGGTAGCGCGGAAGGTGGTCGTTTCCGAGACACCCAAGCCATTCTTCCATTGCGTGGTAAGATCATCAATGCTTACAAGAGCCGCGAAGACAAAGTGCTCGCGAACGAAGAAGTCATGAGCATGATCCAAGCCATTGGCTGCGGGATTGGGCTCGACCAGGACGTCGCCAAGCGCCGTTACAACCGCATCATCATCATGACCGACGCTGATATCGACGGTTCTCACATCCGCACACTGTTGCTGTGCTTCTTCTACCGACAAATGTATCAACTGGTTGCTGGTGGACACGTCTACCTGGCTCAACCACCCTTGTTCCGCGTCGTCCGTGGCAAAAAGGAACGTTACTACGTTCAAACCGAAGAGGAAATGAAGTTCCAGCTTTTGGAACGAGGACTTAACGACAGCTACTTCGTCGGCGATGAGGGAAAGAAGATCGAAGGCCAGGAGATGCGGAAATTGTGCATCACGTTGGCCTCCATGGAAGACGCCATGCTCACGCTGGAGCGCCGAGGTATCTCGTTGCGAGTTCACACCGAACGCATGGAAGTCGAAACCGGTCGACTGCCTGTTTTCCATTTAGATATGGGGACCGAAGATCATTGGTTCGTAACGCGCGACAAGCTAGATGAGTTTCTCGCCACAAGAAAAGTACAAGTCGATGCACCAATCGATGCACCGATCGTTGCACCCATCGTTGCACCCATCGTTGCTTCGACAACGGTCGATCCTGCTGCTGCCAAGTCGAATCCGCCCGAGGCGGCCTCTACAACTCACATTGCTGAGTTGTTTGAAGTGCGAACCATCAATTCAGGGCTCAAGGAACTTGCCGCCTTTGGCTTCTCCATCGAAGACCTTATTCCTAAAGATCGAACCGGGGCAACCGACTCCCGTTTCTATCTCTATCGGGAAGAGACTGCAATCGGATTGGAAGACCTCCGCGGTTTGCTTCCGGGCATTCGCGAATCAGGACGCCGAGGGCTTTCCGTCACTCGCTTTAAGGGTTTGGGTGAAATGAATGCGGAAGAGCTTCGCGAAACCACGCTGGATCCATCCAATCGCACTGTCGTAAAAGTGCAGTTGACGGACGCCGCGGCGGCGGACGAAATGTTCCGTGTTCTCATGGGTGACAAAGTCGAACCGCGGCGTGAGTTTATCGAAAAGCACGCACTCGACGTCCGAAACCTGGACGTATAAGAAAGCCAACCAGAAGTATGACGACAATCCGCACTAGCACCGTATCGAGACAGACTGCCGAGACAAAGATAGAACTGAAATTGACGCTCGATGGTTCGGGGCAGAACAATATTAACACCGGTGTTGGCTTCCTCGACCACATGCTTGTTTTGCTCGCGAGACACGCCTTATTTGACCTCGACGTACATGCGATGGGGGACCTGCAAGTGGACGCGCATCACACCACCGAGGACATTGGCATTTGCCTAGGCCAAGCTATGAGCCAATGCTTGGGAGTCAAACATGGAATTCGTCGCTATGGTCACATAGTATTGCCGATGGAAGAAACGCTAGTCACCAGCGCCATCGACTTCAGCGGGCGTCCTTTTTTGGTTTTTCAAGCCGAAATGCCTTCACCAAAAATCGGCGATTTCGACAGCGAATTGATTGAAGATTTCTGGCAGGGCTTCGCCTCCAATGCAATGTGCAATTTGCACATCTTGATGCACTATGGCCGAAACACGCACCACGTCGCCGAGGCTATTTTCAAGGCCACCGCGCGGGCCATTCGCATTGCATGTGACATCGATCCACGTCAGTCTGGCGTGCCCAGTTCCAAAGGGGTTCTGTAGTAGGAGACGCACTTTTGCGGAGCAAAAGGCGACAATTTACTTGTCTTCGCTTTCCATTTCGCGAAAGAGCTTAAAGAATGGACTGTCAGTTGATAGAATCATTTGGCTGTCAGGACCAATCGACTTTTCGTAGGCTTCGATCGTGCGTACAAAAGTGTAGAATTCGCCGGTCTGTTGAATGGCTTCTGCGTAACGCTTAATAACGTTAGCGTCTGTCTTGCCCTTTTGTTCACTCGACTTCTGTTCCCCTTCGCCTTCGATTTTGGCCACTTCCGCTTTCGTTTCGTTGAGGATGGCCGCTTTTAGTCGTTCACCTTCATTGACGTTCTTGGCTGAGATTGCTTGTCGCTCCGCAACCCATCGATCGAAGGTCTTGCGTCGGACGCTCTCGACGAATCCGATTTGAGAGATTCCAACGTCGATCAGTTCGATCCCTCGACCAGTGTCTCCTTCGTTTCCTGTGGTTGCCATGCGGCGATGAGCTTCCATCTTAATTCGGTTTAGGATTTCTTGTCGGCCGAATCGGACCCCTTTGGGTTTGGATTCCGCTGCTTTTTCGAGTAACTCGACAGGAACTCCTACGGGTAATTGCTCTATGGTATTTCCCAGCCCGATGTCGCTAATGAGAAGGTCTCGATTCGTGCTGCGAACAATTTCCTCGAGGTCATACAACGTAACGACATCTCGTATAGAGCTTCGGACAATCTGTCCGACTCGCTGTTCCGCCTCTTCCATGGTACGAAGTCGCTGAATGAAGATCTTTGGATCATTGACTCGCCATATGGCCCAAGAAATCAACTCGATCTTTTTGTTGTCCTTGGTTGGAAGATCTGGAAGCAGGTCTTCTTTTGTGTCACCCCAAAACTGTTTGATTTTGGAAACTCGCTGCACGGTATCGATGCCAGGAAACTTGAAGTACATGCCCGGGGTCTTGTATTCGTTTCTAGGTGCTCCAAAACGCAATACGACGGCCATTTCTCGTTCGTCGATAATGAACACAAAAAACGGTGACAATATAAGGAGCAACGCGAGGATTGCGAGTAGGAATGCGAAGTATTTCATAATGAGTGCAGATCGGAAAGGAAAGATTCAGTGGAGGATGGAGGATGACGGCGAAGCGACAGGCCTCTATGGATTAGGTTTGCGATTCGGATTCGAAATCGCGGCCGCGGGACTGACTGGAATCTTTGCTCCCGGCACAGGCGATATGTTCAGCACCGTCAATGGACTATTCATTTCACTCCCCATGATGATTTTGGGGCCGCTGTTCTTGAGAACTTTTTCCATCATCTCGATGTACATGCGTTTGCGAGTCACCTCCGGTGCAAGCTTGTAACTTTCGTATTTAGCAAGAAGTGCCGAAATGGCTCCTTGCGCGACTGCAATTTCGCGAGAAGCATACCCCTCCGCTTCGCGGACCAATCGGTCGCGTTGCGCTTCCGCAGTTGGAATCAACTGGTTGCGTTCGCGATAGGCCTCATTCACCAATTGATCGCGTTGTTGAATGGACGCGTTTACATCATCAAAGGCTGCTTTGACACGATCGGGTGGAGTGACTCGTTGCATTTGAAGGTCTGTGATGACAACCCCGCTTCCAAACTCGGTCAATCTCTCCGAGAGTTCTTTCAAAGCGATCTGAGTGATTTCCTCTCGCTTGCCCGTCAGCAATTCTTCTGCAGAATAGTCACCCACGGCGCGATGCATCACCGAACGCGAAACCGCGACGATGACTTTCTTTATTTCACCTGCGTCGCCGTTGAAATGAAACAGGTAGTCTTTGGGTTCGGACACTCGCCAAAAGACATTCCATTCGACGACTGCTGCGTAAAGATCACCGGTCAGGATGAGCTTGTCTTCCTGCTCTCCGATTTCCTTGAATGCGTTTTGGTTGGAGCCGGGCTTTTCAACTTCCGAATGCGGCAATCGCAAAGATCGCTCTCCCTGATCCACAATAAAACGCTGATCGATCCAAGGGATTTTAAAATGCAAGCCAGGTCCATCGGTGCGAAGATACTTTCCAAACCGCAACACGACGGCTTGCTCGTGCGCAGCAACCGAGAAAGCACCTGCCATTGCGAAGTAGATGATTAGCACTCCGGACAAGCCGAAAGTGACAATACCAATCACTTGTTTCGGGGATAAATCGATCGAATTATTGGATCGGTTCATATGGAATACTTTTGAAAGGGATGGTTGTTGGTAGGGTTAATCACGAAACCAGTTTAGGTTAAATTCCAGCTAGGAGTCGGCCTTTCCCACCTAGTAAACGACTTCTTCTAGCAAAGCAGGCCTCATTGGACTGGCTTTAAGGCGCGACAGACTATAATCGATCCGGAAATTCGGTTCGGAAGTGTTTTTGCTCGGAGTTTGCAACATGTTAGGCATTCGGTTTTTGAAAGTGGCTCCCACCACACATGTGCTACAGTATCGTCGCGGGAAGTTGGTTCGCGACGGAGCGGGCTTGTCGTTTTTCTATTTTGCACCCTTTTCTGAGATCGCCCTGGTACCGTTGGCGAGCACCGACAGCCCGTTCGTGTTCAACGAAGTCACATCGGACTTCCAAGAGATCTCGGTTCAAGGCCAATTGACGTATCGCACATCCGACCCGAAAAAGCTTGCTAGCGTCCTGGACTTTAGCGTTCAAGGGTTAAATCGTTATCGAAGCGATGACCCGAATAAGCTCTCGGAACGACTGACGAACGCCGCTCAGATTTTGGCTCGCTCCTACATACAAAAGCGAACGCTCAAAGAGCTGCTTGGCGACGCAGACGGACTCGTACTCCACGTTCAAACCAATTTGGGGCAAGCCCCCGTAGTCGCTCAGCTGGGAATCGAAATTCTCGAATTCCATATCGTGGGTATTAAAGCAACTCCCGAAATGTCGAAAGCTATGCAAGCCCAAGCCCGGGAAGATTTGCTGCGCGAAGCCGACGAAGCCATCTTCGCACGGCGCAACGCTGCGGTGGATATGGAACGGACCATTCGTGAAAACGAACTCAACACGGAAATCCTGGTCGAGAACAAGAAACGGGAAGTTCGCGAAACGCAACTGTCAGCCGATATCTCGATCGAAGAAAAACGTGCATCGTTAGTCGATAGCAAAGTAGCTAACGACCGGAAAGAAGCGGAAGCCAAGGCGTTTACGTTGAAATCTACTCTGGAGCCGCTCAAACAAATCGATTGGCGCATCCTAATGGCTGTTTCCGGTGGTGGCGATGCTGGTCAAAACATTGCCGTGGCCTTTCGCGAACTCGCGGAAAATGCTTCGAAGATCGGTGAGCTTAATATTTCGCCAGACCTACTGACATCATTGACTCATCGCAAGGAGTCATAGTGGTGGGCATGCGCATCAATCCGTCCATCGTCATAGTAACGCGGACGACTCGACTGGAAGGACTCCGTAGACGGTGGGGAACGGCAGGGCAAGCAGAGTTTCGATTGAAAACGGCGCAGGCCATCGATGCGACGCAATCGGTTTTCAATTCAGCTTCATTGTCGGTGGGAAAAAAGAACAAAAAACCCGTCAGGAAAGCGAGGCCCCAAGCCAACTTTGAGGACTACGTTACCGAAGCTCGGATTTATCAAGAGGAGGTCTCGCTGTTGGAAAGTCAGCTTCAATTCGGCATCCCGTTGAAAGTTATCGATCGAAGTTATGTGCCGAACTATAATTTTATGGGGTGCGTGGCCGTGGTGGTGGTCGGTCAAGACGGTCTGGTAGCGAATGTGGCTAAGTATGTAAATGACATACCGATAGTTGCCGTCAATCCAGATCCAACTCGGATTGATGGGCTATTATTGCCTTTTCGCGCGGCACAAGCGGTCAATGCCGTGCGCCAAGTTCTAGACGGGCGTTTTCCGTCTGTTCAAGTTACCATGATCGATGCAAAACTGAACGATGGTCAGAGCATGCTCGCGTTCAACGATTTGTTTATTGGATGTTCCTCGCACGTCTCAGCCCGCTACGTTTTAGAAGCGGGCGGAGAAATCGAAGCACAATCCTCAAGCGGGCTACTTGTGTCGACGGGAGTAGGATCGACAGGTTGGCTGTCGTCCGTTTTTAACATGACGCGCGGGATGGCGAAGTTCCTTGGCACGACCATACCTTCACCAAAACCGATTCGCTGGGACGCCAAAGAATTGGTATGGGCCGTGCGCGAACCCTTCAAAAGTCGAACCAGCAAGATCGGCTTGGTAGCCGGTCGAATTGAAGGAGACGAGAAAATTGTAATCGAGTCGCTGATGCCTGATAACGGCGTCGTTTTTTCCGACGGAATCGAAGCGGATTTTTTGCCCTTCACAAGCGGTTCTATATTGACGATCGAGGTAAGCCAACAACACGCCACCTTGGTTTTACCGGCCGGAAGCCCCCACGGATGAGGCCTAGATTGCCAGTGTGGTCCAGAGACCCTCAAACATCCCTTTTCTGGACAATATTGCAAACAACATCCTGTTGAATTATTGACCTGGTCGAAGCGAGACGAGACAATGCTGTTGTTCAAGTATGGCTTTCCGCTTCTCAATGCCGATTCCAGATTCCAGGTTCGTCGATTGCAATGACTCGCCCGACCAATTCGCAACCGTCTTCGCAAGAACTTCTAGAGCGAGGTCGGCTTACCCTGCAAGCGATCCAATATCATGAACGGGCTGCGCGGTACAAAGCTGCCGCTGCCAGCCTGCAGGCCGCCATGATCCAAGCGGAAAACGGCAATGCAGAAAAACTACATGAGTGGCTTGAATTGGAATCGCACCGATTCGACTGGGACAGTGATCGCTTCGATCCGATGGAAGAACGGATGGAATCTTCCGGGTCCAAACCGCCTGTCCGTTCGCTTCGATACGATCAACCCAGTCCCACCTCGCAGAACCTCAGTACAGAGCCGATTGTTGCTGCCCAAATGGAAGTGCCGGCTCCGTTGGACGAAGTGAAATCCCCTTGGTCACGGATGGAAGAAGCGGCCAATGCGCGCCTGGGTGCTGACTGCAGTTCCGACATGGCATTGGAAACGGTCGAAGATAGCGAAGCCGAGCTGCTAGTTAAGGCCTTGAATGTTGATCCCGAATTCGCCACCAAAAAGGAGCTTTCGGACGAACTAAGAATTTCATTTGACGACTTGGATATTGAGGCCGGAAAACATCCTTCGAATCGTTGGTGGAAAGCCCCGCACGTCTGGGTCAGTCTGTTCGTTCACGTTATCCTGGTTGTCTGCTTGAGCATTGTTGCCATTACGGTTGCGACGGAACCAAAGCTCCTTTCCATCGTTTCTGCGTCGGTGGAAGCTGAAAACGTGCTCTTGGAAACGCCACTAGAAATGATTTCCGAGTTAGAAACGGCGTCCGAACCGATGCAGTCCGCTCCAACGCCAAACCTATCCGATTTGATGACGGATGTTTCACTTCCCAGCGTCGCGCTCGAGACTGGCTCGATGATTTCGCCACCGCCCAAAGCCTCTACGGCTGTCACGAGTTCCGCTTCCGAGTCGGCTCAAGCGTCGATGACTGGCAGTAAAATGCTTACTGGCGCAGAGTTTTTCGGAGTCAAGGCAACCGGCAACACATTCGTTTACATTGTGGATAGCTCGCCCAGCATGCGCCGCGACGGAGCATTCGAAGCAGCCAGAAAAGAAATCGTTCGGTCCCTTTCTTCCATGAAGCCAAAGCAACGATTTTTCATCAGCTTTTTTGGCAAAGAAATCGATCCAATGGTTTTCGAATCGGGCGTTGTCGAAAAATACCCCGTCTACGCAAAACCAGAAAACTTGACAAAAACAATAGACTGGTTGAGTCGAGTTCAGGTACAAAAGGATGGGTTGCCACCCAACAATGCCCTGACGGAAGCAATTGGCATGCAGCCCGATGGGATTTTCCTGTTGTTTGATGGTGATACTAAAGTCGATGTTGCCAAGTACCTACGACGCGTCAATCGCTCCAATGATATTTTGACCGCTGGAATGCCCAAAGTTCCAATCCACGTTGTCCATTTTTTCCAGGATGAATTCCAAAAACAAATGAGGCAAATAGCGGAAGAGAATGGTGGAACATACCGATTCGTTCCTCGCCCGGAACGTCCCTCGAAAGGCAATCGGTAACGAGATGAAAAACAATGCCCTCCAACCTTAATTGGTTCTCAAAACAGCAGTCTCAATCGCTGATCGCATTCTCAATTAGCTCGTGCATACATTTGGCTTTATGCTTAACGCTTGCCTTTATTTTGATATCCGCTCAAGGGAGTGTCGGCAAGTCATTACAGCTTTCCAACGCCTCCAATGACCCTTCGGTGGATGTCACGCTACTCGATGTGACGGTGGATTTGAACCCGGTACAACCTGACGTGCTAGCGGATCCAACACTCAAACTAGCAGCCATGTCTACCGGCCTTTCATTGCCTACCGATTCTGCAGTCGCTTCAATAGGTGCTGGAGATTCCAATGGCAATGTTGCAGCCCAAGTGGCTGAGGCCGCAAGCATGGGAGGAGCAGACGAAGTCGTCGCTCATAAGTCAAAATCGCGAGCGTCCTTTTTTGGAGCGCAAGCGGATGGGAATCGATTTGTTTTCGTCATCGATTCCTCAGGCTCTATGCGTGGCCCACGCTGGGAGGCGCTCTGCAAGGAATTGATTCGAGCCATCCGGTCGTTGTCACCCGATCAAGATTTTTTTGTGATCAGCTTTGATTCCATGGCTCATCCCATGTTTGGTGTTGCTCCCCCCAAAGGAAAATTCCTGAAAGCGGTCGAGAAAAACGTGGATCGCATCCAAAACTGGTTGCGGTCCATTCGGCATGGTAGCCAAACGTTTCCCGCGTCCGCAGTTGGTATCGCGATGAAGTTGGAGCCCGATGCGATCTTCTTATTGTCCGATGGCGAGATTAGCGACAGCACCGTCGAAGATCTGAGACTGTGGAATCGAAAGAAAGACGAAGATGGTGAAGTAAAAGCACTCGTCCCCATCCACACCGTTTTGCTACATAGTCAAATCGGTTATGCAACGCTTGAGACTATCGCAAGAGAAAACGGCGGCACCTTCACACCCGTTCAACCTCGTTAGGAATGTATGAGAGCGGTACTGCAAAGGGTGCTTTCAAGTCGAGTCGAAGTGGCCGGACAAATCGTTGGCCAGATTGATCACGGTTGGCTGGTATTGCTCGGAATTGCTAAAGGGGACACGCGAGAGGTGTCTCAGTACGTTGCCGACCGTTGTGTGAACCTGCGAGGCTTCTCGGATGCACAAGGCAAAATGAATTTGAGCGTGCAAGATGTCCGTGGATCCATGTTGATCGTTAGTCAATTCACGTTGGTTGCCGACTGCGGTCGTGGCCGACGACCCGCTTTCGATTCCGCAGCGCCTCCAGCTTTGGCAAACGAGTTATACGAGTTCTTTTGCGAATGCGTCCGCAGCGCCGAGGTACCGACAGCACAAGGGGTCTTTCAGGCGGACATGCAGGTGACCTTGACCAATGATGGCCCGGTTACGTTTGTTATCGATAAAAGCGTCAAGTCATAGCCAACGGTATTCAGCGGTTCCTGCAACCCTCAACCCTCAACCCTCAACCCTCGACCCTGATACGAAATCCGCTCGCCCCTTGAATCGCTGAAGAATTGCGTCATAGGCAGCGTCTTTATAAAGGTCGCCCAGGGTCGGATAATTGAAGCACGCTCGATTAAAGATCTCCGCGTCCGCTTCGGCCAATAGCGCCATGAGACCGATGTGGACCACCTCGGTGGCATGCTCGCCAACAACGTGTACCCCCAACAATCGCAGGTCGTCGCGTCGGAAAAGCAATTTTAAAAAGCCGGTTTCGTCGCCGATGATTTGACCGCGAGGATTGTCCATGTAGCGTGCTCGCCCTACCAAGTAATCGATCTGCTTTTCTTGGAGCGATTCCTCGGTCTCGCCAACCATGCTGGCTTCCGGAATCGTGTAGATGCCCGTTGGCAGGATGGGCGCGAGTTCGCACTTCATGCCCAAGTCGAAAGCGTGGCACATGGCTACCCTTGCTTGCTCCACGCTCGTGGAGGCTAGCGACGGTGGGCCGATGACGTCACCAGCGGCGAAGATATGCCGCACTTCGCTGCGATAATGCGAATCGACCACCACAAGTCCGCGTTTGCCTGGTGTCAGGCCCGCTGCGGCCAGATTCAGACTCTCGGTGTTGCTACAACGTCCCGCGCAGACGAGCACGCCGTCGCACTCCAGTCTCGCTTCGGAAGACAGCGTAAGCATGACATGCCCGGGCCTCGAGGCATCGCAGGTCGTGACTCGCTCATTCCAATGGAAAATCACTCCGTTGGCGGTCATCGCCTCGGCGATGGCTCGCGACACTTCTTTATCGAGAAACGGAAGCAACACGTCGCGGCCATCAATGATATGGACCTCTGCCCCCAATGCTGCAAAGGTGCAGGCATATTCGCTGCCTATAACCCCACCACCTACGACGACAAGTTTTTTCGGCAAAGCCTTGAGTTCCAGTATCTCGTTCGAGTCATGCACCCAGTCGTCGTCAAAGGGGAATTCAGGAGGACGCAACGGCGTTGAGCCAGTCGCGATTAGGAC
>JBBRJI010000043.1:0-15446 GCA_038219625.1 Pirellulales bacterium
GCTCCAAGCCATCAGAAACCGCGGTTGCTGCCACACTCCCATTGCGTATCTCGGACACGTCCGCAATTCTTCCCGTTGCCTTCACATGCTCAACACGCTCCTTGATCGAAGTATGCGGACTCTCCTCTGGCAAAGCGACAATCCCAGCCGCTACCGGATTCAAATCGATATAAACACACACCGACAACAACGCTTCCTCATCGAGAATCGCAATCGATTTGTAGCGTCCCTCGAAAAAAGCCCCGGTGCACCCATCCTGCTTATTAGCCATGCGAGCCAGCGGTTCCTTCAGGCACTTCATAAACCAACCAAGCGACGACAACCGCTTACGAGTCGCTGCAACCCAAGCTGCATTGTCCGCCTTGAGCTTCAGAAACTCGTCCGTCACTTTGAACGGTTTTCGATCCGAACCACGCGGTGGATAGAGAGCCATCCATCGCCGCGCGACCTCCAAGGCGGACCATTGGGAAGCCTGCTCAACATCGATGCGTAGCAAGAAATGGAGGTGATTATCCATAATGCTGAAGCCTCCGACTGAGATGGCAAAAATCCGATCAAGTTCCTTTAAACGGTTGTCGATCCAATCTTTACGACCCGGCGATCCATCTTCGGAAAGAAGCATAGCCCGACGAACGCATCGTGAAATTGTGTGGTACCAGCGAGTTACATCCGTATCCACCAAGCGAGTTCTCGAAATCGTCATTTTGCAGTCTCCAAAAGAATTACCTACCCAATCCCAACGACCCACAAAGTTTACCAAATCCTCCAGGCCAACCAATAGCTGTGCCTGTCCTTTTATGTCCTTTTATATGTCCTTTTATGTCTCGTACGACGAGCAAAACGATCCAGCCGAAACCGTCAATTTGGGCAACAAGCCTGAAAGCAAGACCATCATCGAGTCGCTTTCAAAACACTTGCCACCCGTCGTCACCGAAGCCCCGCATAACCCGAAGCGTTAGAGAGGGATTTATCGGCTAGAAAACATTAACCCAAATTTGCAAACATGAAACTCATCACACTCCTGCTGGTAGCACTTGTCGTCACGCCGTTTACGATACTCTCCGCCGCTGAGGGACCGCGCAAGCCTAACATCATTTTCATCTTGGCCGATGATCTTGGCATTGGTAACGTCAGTTGCTACGGCGCTGATAACTACAAGACACCCAACATTGACAAACTCGCTAACACTGGCATTCGATTCACCAACGGATACACAGCATCGCTATGCGGACCGTCGCGAGCTCTGATCATGTCCGGTCGTTACGCTTTCCGAAACGGGTCGAGCAATCAAGATGCATGCGGTCGACTGCCCACCGAAGAAATAGTGCTCCCCAAGCTCTTGAAGTCTGCCGGTTACGTCTCCTCAAGTATTGGCAAATGGGGACAGCTACCTGGTGGTCCAGGCGACCATGGCTTCGATGACTACCTGCGATTCTCTGGCAGTGGCGTGTACTGGAAAAACGAGACCAGCAAGGGGACCACCTATCAAGTCAACGGGCAGGAAAAAAAGCTCGGCGACAAGTACATGCCCGATCTGCTTCATGAACATTTGGTCGGCTTCATCAAGCAGCATCAGCAAGATCCGTTCTTTGTTTACTACAGCATGTCTCACGTTCACGGTGAAATCGTTGCCACCCCAGATAGTGCTAAAAATAGTGAAGATCTGTTTGGTGACAACGTCGCTTACATGGACAAACTGGTCGGCAAATTGGTGGCAGAACTCGAAAGTCAAAAACTGCGAGACAATACCCTGATCATTTTCATGGGCGACAATGGCACAGCCAAAGGGCAAGCCAAGAATTCGACCGTCGGGGGGCGCGATCTGTCGGGTCAAAAAGGGACCATGTTCGAATGCGGCGGGCTCGTACCGCTGATCGTTAACTGGCCCGGCAAGTCGCCTGCAGGCAAAGTATGCAGTGACTTCGTCGATTCGACGGACTTTATTTCCACGTTTGCCGAACTGTCGGGTGGCAAGCTACCCACGAAAACAATTTTCGATGGTCACAGCATCGCTTCTCAGCTGCGCGGAGAAGTCGGTCAGCCGCGCGAGTGGATTTTCAATCAACTGGCCAATATGTGGTACGTTCGCGAAGCCGGTTGGAAGCTGAATCAAAAGGGTGGGTTGTTCGACATGAGCGACGCTCCATTCACCGAAACGCTGATTTCTCACGACTCGACGGACACAAAAGCCATCGCGGCTCGCACCCGTCTTGCGGCGGTACTAGCGAAGCTGAATCCGGCTGGTGGAATTCCAGACGATGGCGATGGCACGGGCCGACACGCCAACAAAGCGAATAAGAAAAAGTCGGAGTGACAATCCCGCCACAAACTAAAAGCTGGATGAAGCTCTAGTGCTTTGTGACTTCTTAATTTTAGGGTGCACTTGAAAGTGGCATGGGCGTCTCGCCCATGAAATCACGGGCGAGACGCCCGTGCCACGCGAGGGGTGACCCTAATTCTTAGTTAAAACAAAGCACTAGTGCGTAATCATTTCCGAGTTGTGGCACTAGCGGTTCGACTAACTACTAACAAAATCATTGTGGATGCGGCAATACCGCCTTGCCGCTCCTAATGTACAGTTTACCCACGCGGTCATCAAGCACGAAACTAGTGAACACCTTCGTTTTGCTTGCGCTGATTGACTCCTTTTTCATACTAGGTTTATGTTGCAATGCAAACAATTCATTCGGCGATTATCCCCAAAAAAGTATTTGCGGGGATACGTCAAAGCAAACCGTCCATTCAGGTCTCGCAAGCATTGGTTGATTCGGCGATCTTGGACGTTGAGGAAGTGTATCGCAAATTCGAAACACAACGAGACGGACTCTCAGCATCGCAAGCTTCATTGCGACAAGCCGCGTCCGGCCCTAACGTTCTAGCCAAGGACCAACGCGTTGGGATTGGTAAGCTCGTTTGGCATGCGGTGCTCAATCCGCTCGTTATTCTGCTCGCTGTTTTAGCGGCGATATCGTTTGCGACCGGCGACGCGCGAGCAGGGACCGTCATGACGGTTATGATCGCGTTGGGGGTTGGACTGAAACTGGTTCAAGAGGCCAAAGCAGATAGCGCAGCTGCCAAGCTTAAAGCCATGATTTCCGTGACTGCAACGGTTCTCCGCGATGGTGTCCCTTGCGAATTACCGGTGTCGCAACTCGTACGAGGAGATGTGGTGACGTTGGCTGCGGGCGACATGATCCCTGCCGACGTTCGAATCCTGGCTGCGAAAGACTTGTTCGTTACGCAAGGGTCACTGACCGGCGAAAGCTATCCTGTCGAGAAGTTCGAGAAGGAGCGAAATCCAACAACGACAGTAGCTGTTGAGCTAACAAGCATTGCATTTTTGGGCACGAGTGTGGAAAGTGGTTCCGCGTTGGGTGTCGTCGTGGCAACTGGCATGGAAACCTACATTGGGAGCATGGCGCAGAGTCTTACGGACCAGATACAGGAAACTGCTTTCGACAAAGGAATCGCTAACTTTACATGGCTGATGTTACGATTCGTTTTGGTGATGGTACCACTTGTCTTTGTTATCAATGGATTGACCAAAGGGAACTGGAGCGAAGCATTCTTTTTTGCGATCGCCGTTGCCGTTGGCTTAACACCAGAGATGCTGCCCATGATTGTCACGGTATGTTTGTCCAAGGGCGCAATCGCCATGAGCCGCAAAAAGGTGATCGTCAAGCGACTCAGTGCAATCCAAAATTTGGGTGCCATGGACGTTCTATGTACCGACAAGACTGGGACGCTGACAATGGATCGTGTTATTTTGGAAAGATACTGTGATGTCGTCTTAAAGGAAGATCAAGGTGTACTGACCCTTGCATATACCAATAGTCACTTTCAAACGGGTTTGAAAAACGTTCTTGATCGCGCGGTTCTTGCTCATACCGAAACGCACGCGCACGCTCAGATACCCGACTATCAAAAGGTGGACGAGATCCCTTTTGACTTCCAACGTCGCATCATGTCGGTGGTCGTTCGCACTCCAAAAGGCAAGGATAGGATGATTAGCAAGGGAGCGCCGGAGGCGATCTTTCCTCTCTGTACCACGTTTGAGCTTGATGGCGAACATTTCCCAATGGACCATTTGATTCTTCGTGACCTTATGGAGGAATTTGAAGAACTTTCGCGTGATGGGTTTCGCGTTCTCGCAATCGCGAGCAAGGAGGTTGAAGCGCGCGTGGATGGAGCCCACCTCGCTACGCCGTACACCAAGCAGGATGAGATGGATTTGATTCTCAATGGCTACATCGCATTCTTAGATCCTCCCAAGGAAACGGCAACGCTGGCGATCAAGGCCTTGGAAAGCCATGGAGTCATCGTTAAAGTTGTGACTGGTGACAACGATTTGGTCGCGCGGAAAATTTGCAAAGAAGTTGGGCTCGACACGGAGTTTGTACTTTTGGGAAGCGATGTCGAAGCGATGGATGACAACCAATTGGCCGACGTCGCAATGAGAACGACACTCTTTGCTCGCGTTTCCCCATCGCACAAGCAGAGAATCATCAAAGCGCTCCAGTCTCGCGACCACGTCGTAGGATTTATGGGGGATGGTATCAATGACGCACCAGCGTTGCGAACAGCCGATGTCGGCATCAGCGTCGATACCGCAGTCGATATCGCCAAAGAATCTGCAGACATGATCTTGCTTGAAAAGTCCCTAATGGTTCTGGAGGCGGGGGTCATCGAAGGTCGAAAGGTTTTTGTAAATATTCGCAAGTATGTGCGGATGGGCGCAAGCAGCAATTTTGGCAACATGTTTAGCATGTTGGGGGCAAGTGTATTTGTACCGTTCCTGCCAATGGCACCGATTCAAATCCTGGCCAACAATCTGCTTTACGACATCAGTCAAACCGCTATCCCTACCGATGATGTGGATGCAGAGCAAATCGAAAAACCGCAACCTTGGGACATAAAACAGCTCACTCGATTCATTGTGTTCATTGGTCCATGTTCGTCCGTTTTTGACTACACAACGTTTTTCATCATGCTGTACGTCTTCCGATGCTGGGACGTTTCGTCCCCTGAAGCGGCTGCGCACAGTCAAAGCCTTTTCCAAACGGGCTGGTTTGTAGAGAGCCTGGTTACGCAGACGCTGATCATTCACATCATTCGAACCAACAAAATTCCGTTCCTGCAGAGCTGGGCCTCTTGGCCGTTGCTGGTCATGTCGTCCGTTATTATGATCGCCGGAATGGCAATCCCGTTCACTCCTGTTGGTACCTACCTGGGGTTCACGGCTTTACCAACTCTTTACTGGCCATTGTTGGGAGTTTCGATTGTTCTCTACGTCTTGCTTACCCAATTTGTCAAAACTTGGTTGTTGAATCGGAAGTGGATCTAATTCGAGATTTGGATTTAGTTGCACGACGCTCGGAATCGTGGGAATCAAGGAATCACGACGCGGAGCGTCGTGCAACTAAAGCCCCCAAACTTCGTAGACTTCGCTGTCAGGCTATCTTTGGTCGCTTCGGAATTGTATGACTTACGATGCGGTTCGACGAACTGGCAACGCAATCGATCTAACATCGAGCAGGAAATGAATTTCATTGGCTTCCGAAACGTACTTCAATTCGCATTACCTGCGATCAGCTCCGTCCTTTTTTCTCAATCGATTTGGGCACAGCAAAATCTTTTCAATGTTCCCTCTGGAACGATAACGCGTAAGGATGAGGTCTTCCTGCAAGAGCAAATGAATTTGGGAAGGTTCGGAGAGTCCAATACCACGATCGATTATGGCCTAGGAAATGACTGGGAGGTTGGACTAAACATATTTAAAGTCAATCTGTATCCAGGCAATGTTCAGCCACTTCCTGGCGAGTCCAATGAAGATGCCCTGCTACTCAACATCCAAAAAGTCTTCCGCCCCTTTGAGGAGTTAGCTATCGAAATTGGTACCGAGCAAGGATTGAGCGCGAACAATGGGACACAGAAAGTCGATTATCTCAATTTCACTTGGAGCGTCTCACGCTGGACACCAAAGGACAGCCCATTTAAGGGAACCCTCGTTTCTGGAGTTTATTACGGAAACAAAAACTTCCTGGGCGCGGGAAACGAATTTGGCTGGATGACCGGTGTCGAGTACCCGCTCTGGCGAGAAGACCTGAGTTTCGTTGCCGACTTCATTTCAGGTACGAACAGCGCGAGCGTCGCTGTCATCGGGGCACAGTGGACGCTCTCGGAGAAAAAAGGCTGGCAAGTCTCACTTGGAGCACAATTACCGAGCCCAAATAGTGGCAATGGTTATGGCGCTGTTGTCGAGTTAACGAAATTCCCGCCATCCTTTGGGAAATCGCGCACAGAAACTCCTTGAGTGCGGTCTCCCATTTTAAATCCTCGATAAGGTTGTCGATCAAACGTATTCTATTTTCAGAGCTGATCGTCGCTTATTGAGCACCCGAGCCAACCGATATAACGACTGCTCCGTCGGGAAGTACCATGCCTGGCCTTAACTCACCCGTTGGTTGACCGTCCGAAGACATTGGCCCGGAATAGACATTGGAATTTCGTACTGGCGCACTGACTCTAGGAGCCATGTAGAGGTTGGAGTTCGATGCGTAAGGTGTTATGCACTGTGGCGATGCGTAACCACTGGAATACATCGGGGAGTAGTTGATCGATGGCCGTGCCGAGTAGTAGGAGTTGGAATAACCAAGGTTAGAATAACCAAGATTGGAATAGCCAAGCCCAGAGTATCCAAGTCGGGATCCGCCATAGCCATAATTCGAACCGTAACCACCGAAACCTGAGTTAACACCAAAACCACTGCGCGCGCCGAATCCAGAGTAACCCCCTATGCCCACCCCATACCCACCGCCATACCCACCGCCGTACCCACCGCCATACCCACCGCCAAACCCACCTCCGTAACCACCATAGTAGTGGTGTCCTGACGAATGTGTGCTGCTCCCCATGTGCGTACCGCCCATGGCATGGCCGCCAGAATGACCACCGCCATGTTGGCCGTACAACGGTGTTACGGAACAAATCGCAAGCCCAGAGGCAATGCAAAGTGCCGTGCGTTTGATTGAGGACGACCATCTAAAAAATCGATTCAACATGATTCTCTCTCCAAGGCAAGCAATGCGTGCCAAAAGGTGTGATCCAAAACGTAGAGTCGCAGTTGAAGTGCAAATGAAGGTCCACAGAGTGGATTCTGTCGGAATTGTAAGGATGGGTGCGTCGATTCAGCCCTTCAACCTTTCTAGCCAGCTTGGCAAATCGATCCGCTGGCATAAAGAGAACCAGCGGAGTTTTGAGAATTGCTTTTTGCGCTTCAAAGCTTTTGCTAAGGTAACTTGTCTGCAGCAGCTTTGTCTGCCGAGTTTGTATCTGGCGAGAAAGAGTCGAGCGAGAATGTGACGACTGAGTTCGCTGAGTTGTAGCTTCGCACCATACCACCGCCGAGAGCTTGATAGGCGTTGACAATGGCGGTCAGCTGCTGCTTTTTGGTTTCGATGAGGACAATCTTCGCGTCCTGAAGATCGCGCTGGGCTAGTAGCACTTCGACGTACTCGGCGCGTGCATTCTGAAATAGATCCGTAGCAGCAACTACCGAAGCCTCGAGAGATTCCAACTGCTGCTTTTTGATCTCGATGCTCTGGCCGTACTTATCGACCTTGCTCATGTAGTTCATGACCTCTGTGAAGGCGTTCAAGACCGTACGTTGGTAGCCGTATACGGCCTGCAACTGCTCGGCATTCGCAGTCATGTAGGCGGCCTTGATCGCAGCCCTATTGATCAAAGGAGCTACCACGTCCCCGAACGCATTGTATACCAAGGACGCGGGCGTTGAGAACAGAAATCCTGAATTGAATGCTCGATAACCAACGCCAGCGCTAATGTTCAGCGAGGGATAGAAATTGGCTCGCGCGACCTGCACTTCGAGTCCGGCAGCCGCTAGCTCGCGCTCTGCTTGACGGATGTCGCTACGGTTTTGAAGCAACTGTGCGGGGACTCCGGCGCTCAGCGAGTGCAAGTTGAGATTGATGAAGTCGACTGCCTGGCGCTCTATGGGCTGAGGATAGCGACCGGCGAGGAAATTGATTCTGTTTTCGGCTTCGACAATTTCCTGCGCGATGAGTAGCTTTTCGCTTTGGTTCTTGCGAACTTCGGCTTGGAAACGTTGTACCGCCAGCTCAGTTCCGCGGCCCGCATCCTTTTTTTCCTTGGCGAACTCGAGGCTCTTTTCCTGGAGTTCGATGGTTTTGTCCAAAGTTTGTAGCTGCTTGTCGAGAGCCAAAAGGTCGTAGTATTCTTCTGCAACGTCTGCAATCAGACGGGTGATGACGTAGTTCCGTCCATCCGCTGTACCTAAGTAACGTAGAGCTGCGGCGCTACGAGCGTTACGCAGCTTCTTCCAGATGTCAATTTCCCAGGAGACTCTCGTACCGACCAGAAAATCGGGCAGCGGATCGGGAAATGATTTGCCACTTGCAGAGAGATTGCTCTCAACGGCTCCTTCTCGCGTGTATTCGCCGGACTTCTCCAGACCAGCACGCGCACCGAAGAAGACGAATGGAAAGTAAGCACCTCGACGCGCTAAGACCTCGTTGTTCGCAATCCGAATGTCCTGAGCCAGGATCTTTAGCTCCTGGTTATCAACCAACGCTTGGTCGACCAAGCTGGTGAGGATAGGGTCATTGAAGAAGTCGTGTAGCTCGACACAAGCGGAGTTTTCCCAATCGACTTCGCCGTTGAAGGTTTCCGGCATCGGGTTGGCTTTATCAGGACGACATAGCTCGGGAATTCGACATCCCGGATTGCCGACTAGAACACCTGAAAGAAACAGTGTTGTCAGCAAATGCTTTCTGAAACTTCTTTTCGCGTCGATCATGAAAGGTTTCGTCCGTCTATTCCCTGACGTTCTGATCCAGGACATCCATTCCTGGTTACCGAGCTTTCGCTCCCTCTCGTTTTATCGTCTGACCGCAAATGGGCACTTTACCGGTAATACGGCAAAGCTAGAAGATGCAGGAAAGACCGAATGTTCCGGCGAGTACAGGTCGAAGTCAGAGCCTGCCTAAGGTTCATTCCCTGGCTCCATTGGCCTCGGAGGTCGTAAAGACTCACAATTGAGTGGCTACCAAAACAAGATTTCAGGCCCGAAAACTTCCACTGACCCTGGTCGGTGGAGCAACAACTTTTCAGCTACAGACATGGCAAAATCTCGAAGCGATTGCACTCCACCTACGCAGGGTCGGAGGAGAGCCATGACGCATCGCGACTCTAAAACGAGATAAAGACTAGAATGGTGCAACAGAATAGACGGTCTCGCTGTAGTGCGTAATTATTTCCGAGTTGCGGCACTAGCGTCTCACACGCCCTTCGTGCCTCAGGGCGTGCCACCCATATCGGACCCTTTCATTTTATTGCTCCGCAAGCTGGGTGGGGACGGGCGATCCGAAACGCATCGGCATCTAGCCATTTAGTCTTGCTTCCACCTAGGCAAGCTAGGTGGAGAGCATAAGTCCACTGGTTATCGAGTGCCGCTCGAAACATCAATGCACAGCAGGAGAATGCGGTTCGTACTCGAGACGCTCGCTGAGCGGTTGATCCGTTTCATCCTTAAGAAGTTTACGCCCATCAGCCATTTTAGCGAATAGGTAGTAAAGTCCCGGAATCACGAGGACCCCGATCAGAGTACCCATGAGCATTCCTCCAACGGCGGTTGTTCCAATCGTACGGTTCCCGATTGCACCGGGGCCGGTGGCTCGCACCAGCGGAATCATACCGGCGATGAAAGCAAAGGATGTCATCATAATCGGTCGAAATCGCAATTTACCTCCCTCGATCGCGGCGTCGATGAGACTCGCCCCTTCATGACGGCGCTGGACAGCGAACTCAACAATCAAGATCGCATTCTTTCCCAACAGACCGACTAGCATGACCAGACCGATTTGCGCATAAACGTCGTTTGACAGTCCCAATGCCTTGAGAAACAAAAAGGACCCAAAGAGGCCTATCGGCAGCGAGATGATGACAGCCAGCGGCAGGAGAAAGCTTTCATATTGGCCTACCAACACGAGATAAACGAAAATGATTACGATCAAAAAGATGTAGATCGCCGTATTCCCCTTTTTCGCTTCGTCATAAGAGAGACCCTGCCAGTCAATATCGAAACCGCGGGGAAGTGTTTCGGCGGCGACTTTTTGGATTGCAGCGATTGATTGACCGGTGCTGAAGCCGGCCGCCGGTGCGCCTTGAATTGCCGCAGTCGTGTACAAGTTGTAGCGGCTGATTTCATTTAAGCCTTGCTTCTTCTTGATCTTGAGGAATGCCGAGTAGGGCACCATATCCCCTTTATCATTCTTGACGAACATATTTTCTAAATCGTCGGGGAGCCGCCGAAACTCCGGTGCGGCCTGGACATAGACCTTGTAAAACTGGCCGAAGCGTACGAACCCCTGCTCCCAAGTGCTCCCAACGACAATGGAGAGATTGCTCATCGCGTCCGCAATGGATATGCCCTTCTGCATTGCCATGTCATTGTCAATGACCAGTTCGTACTGCGGGTAGTCGCTGGCAAAGAATGTGAACAGTCCCTTTAGCTCTTCGCGTTTGGATAACGCTGCCATAAACTTGTCGGTCACTTCGCCCATCTGCGCGTAGTTACCGCTGTTCGTCTTGTCCAGCAAGTTCAAGGAGAAACCACCAGCTGCACCGAAGCCAGGAACCGCAGGCGGCTCATAAAACTCGAGCTTCACATTGGCGATTGCGGCCCCCTTTTTCTCGAGCTCCTCAATGATTTCCTTCGACGTTAGCTTGCGTTCGGCCCAAGGCTTCAAGTTGATAAGACAGGTTCCAGCGTTGGAACCGCGACCTTGAGTCAGAATCTCGTAACCGGCAATCGACGAGACCGTCGTGATTTCGTCAAACTCTTTGCAGATCGCTTGTAACTCGTGGGATTTGGAGTTGGTGTACTCCAATGTCGAGCCAGGAGGAGTCTGAATGATTCCGTAGATAACCCCCTGATCTTCGAGGGGAATGAAACCCGATGGAAGCAAACCGTTCACCCAAAAAATACCGTAGCCGAAGCCCGCCACGACGAGCATCGTCAAAACGCGGCGTGGGACCAATAGACGCAGGATCCCCGCGTAACCACTGGTCACCTTTTCGACGCACTGATTGAAGAAGTGCAAAAACATCCCGAGCGGTCCGCGTATCTTCTTTTCGCTCGTCTCACTGCCAGACAGCATTGAACGGAAGGTCAAAATAAACAGTAATGCCATGACCCCCGCGATAATCTTTGTTCTTTCCCCCGTCAGAGGGAATTGCTCAGAAACCAGTTCGTAAATGATGTGTATGTTCAGCAAATAATAGAAGCCGTAACCTGCCCCCAGACCTAGGAGCATGGCGAGTACACCGCGGAGGACATTGGCATTACGGCCAGCGATTCCTTTGATGCACCGATTTAGAAAACCTAAAAATACGCCCTGTTTTGGGTGATTCGTGTGAGGCTTGAGAATCATTGCACATAGAACCGGCGTGAGCGTCAATGCGACCAAACCGGAGAGAACGATGGACATGGCCATCGTTAGTCCGAACTGGCGATAGAAGACTCCGACTGGCCCAGTCATGAACGTCACCGGCACAAACACGGCTGTCATCGTCATCGTGATGGCGATGATAGCACCGCTGATCTCATGCATGACTTCCTGGGTAGCTTGATACGGGCCGAGATGTTTCGTATGCATTTTCTCGTGTACCGCTTCCACCACCACAATTGCGTCGTCCACCACGACTCCGATCGCCAACACAAGTGCGAAAAGCGTAATTAAGTTAATTGACAAGCCGAACATCAGCATGAAAAAGAACGCGCCAATCAGCGATACCGGTACGGCGAGGACTGGGATAAGCGTGCTGCGAATGTCCCCCAGGAACAGATAGACGACCAGCGACACCAAAATGAATGCCTCCAACAAAGTATGGAGTACCTTCTCGATGGACGCGTCCAGAAAACTTGAAACGTCGTAACTGATCTCATAGTCCATGAGAGGAGGGAACGACTCCTTTTTGATCTCATCAAGCTTCTCCTTGACCCGCTTGATGACTTCAGTCGCATTGGAGCCTGGAGTTTGTTTGAGCACGATAGCAGCTGCAGGTTTGCCATCGAGGTCCGAGTAGAGGTCGTAAAACGAGGACCCCAGTGATACCTTGGCAATGTCTTTCATCCGCAGGATCTCGCCTTCGGGGTTGGCCTTTAGGATGATGTTTTCGTATTGCTCCGGTTTGTCATAGCGTCCCAGCCAAGTAAGCACGTACTCGATCGTTTGCGA
Source organism: Pirellulales bacterium (assembly GCA_038219625.1). Taxonomy (GTDB): domain Bacteria; phylum Planctomycetota; class Planctomycetia; order Pirellulales; family Pirellulaceae; genus JBKCUI01. The sequence continues at coordinate 12,279 of JBBRJI010000043.1, forward strand.
TGTGGTTCCGGTCGCTTGGCCGAGTCGACCTGGCGAACCGATCATGCTCTGGTCAGCCACCGCCTTCATGACTTCCTCGGCAGACACTTTGTAGGCGCGCATGCGTTCCAGATTTAGCTCGATCCGCATGGCATAGGCTCGATTGCCAAGAATAGTGGGCCGTGCCACGCCCTGGATACGTTTGATCTCAGGCAAAACGCTAACGTTGGCGAAATTGAAGAGAAAATTCTGGTCGACGTTTTTGTCGGTACTGTAAACGTTCACATACATGAGCATGCTTGACATATTTTGCATGACGATGATCCCCTCACGATCCACGATGGGAGGGAGGTTGTTTTTCACCGCTTGGACCCGGTTGTTAACGTTCATGACCGCCACATTCGGGTCCGTCCCAGGCTCGAAAACAATCTGAATCGTTGCCTCACCGGCACTGGTAGCGTCTGAGATCATGTAACGCATGTCCTGGACGCCGTTGATGGATTGCTCCAGGATCACAAGCACAGAATCGATTAGAACATTAGCACTTGCTCCAGGAAAAGAAACGGAGACCACAACGCTCGGGGGCGCGACATCGGGGAACTGAGAAATCGGCAACGTCACGATTGCCAAGCCACCGAGAAACAGGATGATCAGCGAGATGACGATGGCCAAAGCTGGCCGATGCAAGATTTTTGCGAACATGGATCGGAGTGAGCCTATTCTGCGTGGTATTTGAGGTGCTGAAGCGCCTGTTCTGGCGATTGAAACTCGTATTCCACTTCGTCGCCGTCGCGAACTTGGCGAATCCCCTCAAGAACGATCTTGTCGTTGACGCCGAGGCCATCCTTGATCAGATAAATATCGTCCAATTCGTTTAGTATGAAGACCTCGCGCTGGCGAACCACACCCTGCGCCATGTTGTGATGCCCGCCACTGTGCTCGTCGCCACTGTGCTCGTCGCCACCGTGCTCGCCGACTGCTTTCTCCTCGACGACAAAAGCGTATTTCTTGGCAAGGATCTCGAAGGTTGCCCGTTGTGGAATAACGACTGCATCCTTGACAACGCGACTCAGCAAAATGGTGCCGGTCTGCCCATGACGGAGAAGTCGGTCCGGGTTCGAAAAATCTGCGCGAAAGGCAATGTTGCCAGTTTCATTGTTGAAGTCAGCCTCGATCGCAGCGATCTTACCGATCTGTGGGAACTTTTCCCCGTTGGCCAACATTAGTTCGACCTTTACGTCGTCCTTGTCCTTCCTAGCTTGATATTCTAGGTAACGGGATTCGGGTACGTTAAAGTAGACCCACATTACGCTATTGTCGGACAGGGTCGTGAGGATGTCTCCCTCGGCGATTAGGCTGCCTTGCTGATGACGTTGGTGGTCGATGATGCCATCGAATGGAGCCTTAATATTGGCGAAGTTTAGCTCGGCTTGCGACAGTTTCACTTTGGCGTTGGCCTTAGCCAATTTGGCCTGTGCTAATGCCACCTCAGGCTGAGCGACCACATTCTTTTTAAACAACCTTTCCGTGTTTACTAACTCAATTTGCGCCAACTGAGCTTCAGCCACCTCGGCGTCCAACCTTGCCTCGTAAAGCGTTGTGACTACCTTGAATAAAGAATCGCCTTGATTTACCGTTTGGCCTTCTTTAACCTCAATCGCCTCGAGATAGCCGGTTTCCAGAGCCCGGACCTCTATATGGCGGTACGAGTGAATCTGGCAGACAAACTGCTGCGTATTGACCATGTCCTTTACCAAAGGGCTGGTAACCAAGATTTTGTGTTGCTCGTGGTGGGCTTGCTCCTTTGGCTTGTCGCAACCGGAAAGAGGAATGAATGCCGCAAGAAGGAAAAAAAGCGGGTTTAGTGATGTCGTCATCGTGCTGTGGTTTATCTGCGTGTTGGCTAGGGTTGTGGATGGCTCGGTTAAACAAGTTCGTGAGTTAAAACTCGCATCGATCGCGGCAATCTCTACGCAACTGACGGGCCAAACTTGAAAACAGTGGTCCGTTTCTTTTGGCACAAGTCGATTTCAGGCTGTCTTTCGCGGCAACCGCTCGGCAAACAATCCTTGCTGGTAATTTGTTCGGCACCTTCGTATTCGCGAGGCGACTAAGAAAAAAACTTTCCGAGTTTTATTTGATTCTGCATGTGCAACACGCTTCGTATGCAGGAACCTGCGTTGAATGTGCAATATATTGCACACATCATCGTGTTTCTGCAACAATCAGAAAACGTCTAACGTTTTTTGCTTTGGCAGCAGTACCGTAAAGGTTGTTCCGCCAGGACTGGTTTCAAAGTCAATACTGCCATCGTGTTGCCGAACAATCTTGTCGCATAGCGCCAATCCCATACCGGTACCATCGCTTCGAGTTGTGAAATAGGGATCGAAAATCTGTGATTGTATTTCAGGAGGGATTCCATTGCCTGTGTCGTTGATGTCGATGCGTAGCTTCTCCTCCTGGTCGTAGACGCGGAAACGGAGTACGCCGCCATGGGACATCGCTGCGACCGCGTTGAGTGCCAAATTCAGGAGCACTTGCTCCAACTGTGCCGGGTCGGCTTGTATGAGGCTAAAATTGTTTTTTGGCGGTTCGAAGATGAGCTTGATCATTCTTTGTTCGGCATCGGGCCGAAGCAGTCGGACGAGTTTTTCGATCATGACAGAGACATCGACCGTGGCTCGCCCGATTTCGTGAATCGACGCGTAATTACGAAAGCCATCAAGAACGCCACTGATTCGCTTGACCTCGGATTTCAGGACGTCTAATATCTCGTCAACTTCTTCGTCAACAGTCTCGTTCTGCAATCTTTCGCAGAGCAGTTGAATGTGCAGCGACAGGGCGCTGAGCGGATTCTTGATCTCATGCTGGAGGCCAGCAGCGAGAGATCCCAATCCCATGTAACGTTCCATTCGCCGCAATCGATCTTCCATCAAAGCTTTCTCGGTCACATCGCGGACATGGATAACCATACCAATTTCCTGTTTGTATCGATTTCGAAGCATTGTGCATCCCGCCCGCAGCGCTACACCGTGACCGTCTCTTTGCGTTCGGTAGTCTCGGTCACGGATGGGATGATGGTCCTTGCTCAATTCATCGCATATGGTAGCTAGCAGAGCATGTTCTGGGCCAAGTTGCCTCACTGTTTGCACCGGGATATCAGTATTCAAACCGATCAACTCACGTCCG
>JBBRJI010000044.1:0-15368 GCA_038219625.1 Pirellulales bacterium
GATTACGAGGAGATCGAGATCGCCAATCGTTTCTTCGCCCCGACGATAGCTGCCCGCAAAGTCAATTCGCTGCACCGCGGCGCACTTCTTCATATGCTCTTGCAAACGTTCCACTAGATAGTCGGCTTGATCAATCATCAATCGATGGGCGGCTTTTTCCGCGATTTGCATGTTTTGCAGAATCGACTGCTGCGTCTTGACGCCGAACCCTTTCAACGATGCAACCAGACCCGCTTCGCAAGCCGCTCGCAAGCTAGCCAGGTCAAAGATCTGTAACTCTTGGAACATTTTCATCGCCTTCTTGGCACCAACCCCCGGCACTTGCATGATATCGCGAAGGGTAGGTGGAACTTCTTTCCTCAACTTGTCAAGTTGAGGCAGATGTCCGGTTTTGACCAGAACGGCAGACTTTTCCGCAAGCGTAGAGCCGATGCCATCGATGGTGGTCAGGTCGGTCCCTGCATGGATTAATTCAGCCACCGGTTCGCTCAGGTCTCGAATGGCCTTAGCGCCGTTGCGATAGGCTCGAATGCGAAAAGCGTTTTCGCCGGAAAGCTCCAGTAGATCCGCCATTTCTTCAAATGCAGTTGCGATTTCGATATTGCTAAACAATCGTAACGCTCTTATTTCGGTAGCCATTGGACTTATTTCGGCAGCCATTGGACTGCATCGACGATGACGTATCCATTCGCTTCCACATTGGAAACGACGACGGCAGCAGGTTGGACATCGCTAAAATCGTAAACGCCCAGCGAGACAAACATGGAATCGATATCCGGTTTTTTCCTTTGGTCGATCCATTCCACATGCGAACCCTTGGCGTGAACGACTTCCACTCGTACTTTGGTGCTTCTATTATTATTTGGTGGATACGACAATCGCACTTCGTACTTGCCTTCCTTCGGAACTTTTGCTTCAAACCGCGCGAAGCTTTTCCCATTGCGTTGATCTCCGTCATGACGGTATCCGCTGCCGATGAATCCGCCGTTTGCGTTGCTAACGACCCAGTTGCCTTGCCGAATCGCCTGATCATCATCTACCACCACACCAGGCAATTTGTCTGGCATCATACTCGGTCGCTTGGTGGTAATCGGTTCGTCGCTCGATGCGTGCTGCAGAACCTGCCCGGCTTGAAGGAGTTTTTCGCTTAACTTTTCATAGGGCACATCCTGAACCGCGAGACCGCCGTCGATGGCAAGTGCGGCTGCCATGGCGGCAGATTGCCCAAGAATCATAAAGACTGGCTCCATCCGAATACTTCCATACGCGATGTGCGAACTGCTCACACAGATGGTCGAATACAAATTGTCAGCTTGGCCTTTTTTGGGCACCAACGAACCATAGGCAATCGGATAGGGTCGAATCGGGACTCCAATGTCCCCTTCGTTTTGGACGTAGCCCTCCGGGGTTACATAACGTTGCACGTTGTGCGAGTCGATCGTATAGCTCCCCATTCCAACGGAATCGGGCGTCGTACGCCGCTTCATCAACTCATTCTCCGTCATGATGAAATGACCGATCATTCGACGAGCTTCGCGGACATAGATCTGATGTGGCCAATGACCGTTATCGAGGAACTCATCCTTAGGCAACCCCCAGCGGTTCATCTTATCGCGCACCGACTTGGGTACCCTTGGATCGTTGGCAACAAAGTAGAGCCAGCCTTGTTGATAGTTGCGATGCTCTTTCAATATTTCCCGGCGGCGCTCGTAGCTCGCTTCCGGGTAGTCGTAGTTCATGCCGATGTTGTCGGTGCTCATAGGACCATGATTGTTGGTATCCGTTTTGCGATTCGGAGCGTCGTCGAACTTATCAAACGTTTGATCCCAGCCAGCTTCATAGATTCGAACCAACAACTCATACGCTTTGGGATCATATCCCTCGGGTTTTGGAAAAGGGATGCGATTGTCGGGGTGATCGGTCGCACAAAAACGATAACAGTAAGCCTGGACTTTTTTGTCCCCTGTGCCGTAATCGCCTAGTGATTCCGAGCTGATCTTGGGCAGCAAGCCACTCTTTTGAACCGCAGCGATCACACCTGCGGACGTTCCGCCATAAATAACCACGTCATAGACAGGCTCCGCAGCCACAACCACTGTGCAATCAGATATCACGAAAGCCAATAGACTGAGAAATCGTTGAAATGCCATGATTTGGTTTCGACCATTGAGGGGAACGGAGCGGCGGAATCTTGAGTTCTTCTTTATAGTTCATGTCTATGTTACTCTCAAGTTGGGACGAGCGTTAGAAGCGTATCTAGACCCCAATTGCAATGCTATCCTTGGGAAGATATTTTTCTTGGAAACCCGCTCCAACCAACATCTTGATGGCGCCAGGCACGACTTCAAAGTCGATTGGCTCTTGGTCGATGACTTCGCCGTCGAGCGTGAACCTCATTCCAGGCACCGAATGCAATTGCAGTTTTTTGACTTGTCGAAATACAATCTGATTGCACTCAAGCAAACTGGACAGTAAGGTCTTGGCCGCTATCTCGATCATGTCCAGCGCATCCCCATCTTTGACGATGACCACATCCAACAATCCGTCCGTGGGCGATGCAAGAGGGGCTACTGGAATGCGACCTGCGTTAGTACGACCATTTGCGACTAAGACGCCCCAAGAATCCATTTCAATAACTTCGCTATCCATAGTCGCTTTGACTCGAAACGTCGTCATGTCTCCAAGCACACCGATCGCACCCCGAAGATAACACAAAGAACCCCATGTGGCTTTGATCTCATCGGTTAACGATTCACTGACTTGTACGCTGTTTCCCCCCGCAGCGACATTCGCATAATAGCTTTCGAATGGACCAGCACTGATTCGGACGACATCTATCGGGACATAGTCCCCGTCACTTATGGAAGCGACCACACTCGGAATATCGTCTGGAATGAGCAGGGATCCAGCGAAGTCGTTGGCTGTCCCTAGCGGAACAATTGCAAGGCGAGGTCGTAACTCAGGCGCAAGTGCCATGATGGCGTTGACCACTGCGTTAACGGTCCCATCGCCACCTGCCGCTACGATGGTCGAGCAATGATCCATTTCGACTGCCAAACGGATACTCTCAGCTAGGTCAATGTCACGAGTCAATCGCAGGACCTGCGCTGACTCCTCAATCTGTTCGATTAGCTCACCAAATTCGCCGGATTTGCCGGCCCCCCCATTCCAAATCACCAGTCGATTCATGAATACTTCCTTCCTGAGTGGCATTGCTGATTCTTCGTTTCGAAGCCAGCAAATCGTGGGCCAAACTGCAAAAAGTCCGCGATTGTTTCAAATTCGAATGCCCCAAAGCCAGATCGAACGCGATTGAGAGTTTTTCGAGCAGCCTGCTGTTTCTTTTCAGTGCACAAATTTGTTACGGCAAACCATTCACGTGGATTTCATTGTCGAGACCAACCGTCACCAAGTACTTGTTATCGGGGCTGAGGGAAACGGATTGAATGAGGTCTTCATGGGCGGGGAGCGACAGTATTTCGGAGCCCGTACTCGCATCCAGGACTAAAACATTCAGATAACTCCCTAGGATCAACCGTTGATCGTCCAACGTAAACGTTCCTAGCTGCGCTCCTTCTATCGTTTTCGTCCAAGCGATTTCACCGCTTGGAATCGATAGACATTCGACTTCACGGTGGCTGGACACGTAGATCAATCGACTACCGTTTGTGCTGAAACAAAAACTTCTTTCACTCCACTTTTCCAAAGTCCGATGAAAGAGTTCCTCTCCCGAAGTCAAGTCGACAACAGCAAAACGCTTCAAAGAATCGACAACAGCAAACTTGCCCGCTCGATCCGCCGATAATTCGGAAATGTCATACTTGACAGCGTAGGTGCGTTGAACGGTCCCGTTTTTCATGGCGATCCGTTTAAGTTCCCGTCCGTCCCCGATCAACAACTCTTTATCCCCACAAAAAGCGATCCTTCCCTCGTAGTCACGGACCTTCAATCGATACAGTTCCTTCTCGATGTTGGTATCGAGGTTCCACAATCGCACGGTTCGGTCGAAGTGAACGGAAGCAGCCATATGTCCAGCAGGGCTCGCGACGAGTTGAATGGCGGGCGATATTACATCGGCGAGAATTTGCGTGCGACCGTTGGTGAGATTCCAACTCAATAGTTGCGCACGGTTGACGACGTCGAATTTCCCATCGCTGTGCGGTATCAAGATTGGCATGCCGACGGATGCAAGCACCTTGGTGCCGTTCGCATGAATTACTGCATCTCGAAAGAGCTGTTCGGACCCTTTCAGCGACTGCTGAAAGTGTCGTCCAGTTAAGTTCCAAAGATGCGATTGCGAGAATCCGCCGCCGGCTAAGATCCCCTTCTTGTCATTCAACGCTAATGAGAACATGCCGCCACTCAAGCCTTTCACTTTGCGGCTAATCTGCATCGTAGTGAGATCCCAGACGGAGACCGAACCATCGCGTGCTCCGCCACCGTACAATTTCGTTCCATCGGACGAAAATGCGATGCAGGTAATGGTATTGACATTACCGGTGAGTTCACCCATGACTTCGCCAGTTTCCACCGAAACCAATCGAACCCCCCGCGACCCGCCAAAGCGAAATTGCGCCGCCGAGCCACAAGCTATGGTGCTGCCATCTGGTGAGAACTCGATCGCCGATCCATGCCAATCCCCAAGTTCTACTTTTTGAGTCAAATCCTCGTTCTTTACATCTTGCAAATAGAGGAGCGAGTTCTCATCGTTCAGGTCCATTGCCCCGATGATACCAATCGTCTCTTCGTCAGGGGAGAGTGCAATCCCTCGCATCAACATTCCTTTCGCTTTGGCGATGTTCTTAGGCTCCTGATCCGTGTTGAGCGAAATCTCTAGCAAAGTCCCAACCGTTCCCCCGACGTACGCTCGCTCACCATTCTTCGTGATTTCGATCCCAATGATACCGAGTTTCAGCGTAGCCAGAACTTTTGGTTTACCTGCTCGATCTAGGTCCCAGGAAAAGACATTTCCGTTGCTGTCGCCGCTAAGGATTTGCCGTAATTGGCCAGGAACGAAGCGAACACTCGTGACCTTCGTCGGATGTCCTTCGAACTCACAAAAGAGTTGAAGGCTTGCGGTATCCCAGATTCGAATCTTGCGATCTTCACAAGCCGCTGCCAGGAGCGATCCGTCGTCGTTCAAGGCGACCTCCGAGATGTCTCCGTAGCCAGCCGGAAGATCACTCCGGTTTTCATGAAGCATGCCATGCAAGTAAGCATATTCCCAACCTCGTTTTTTCGGGTCGGTTTCTTGCAGCACATGGTCTGCGATTAGCGGGTTCCCCCAGCGAGCCTCGGTGCGAACGACCATTAGCTGATTGGCATAGAGCAGAGCTTGCGATTCCTTGAGAGCAGCGGCCAGTTCATCTGCCTGGGCATCGGCTCGATCTCGTTGTTCTCTTTCCGCGTTCCTGGCTCGCTCGGATGCGAGCGCAGCAGCGGTAGCTCGAGCGCTATTGTGTTCCGCAATACTTCGTAGACCGAGGGCTTCCAGGCTAGCCTGCTCCGCGCGATTCTGGCTTCGGATCGCGCGCAACATACCAAAAGTGGTACCGATGACCCCCGCAATCAAAGTAAACAGAATCATCGAGCTGAAAACCAAGGCAACTCGGTGGCGATTTGCGAATTTGCTTACCGAATAAAAGGTGGATGGAGGTCGCGCCAGGACCGTTTCGGAGCGGAGAAAGCGATTCAAGTCGTCCGCTAGATGAAGGACCGATTCGTAACGGCGATTGCTCTGTTTTTCGATGGCTTTCATGACGATCCAATCCAATTCGCCCCGCAAAAGGACTGACAATCGATGTGGATCGGTTTTTCTCAATGCAGCTACGTTGGCGGGAGAATCGATACTGCTCAATCGAGTGCTTGGTCGCGGAGGGGTCTCTTCTTTCACGATACGAATCATTTCCTTCCAACCAGCCTCACGCAATCTTCGCTTGTCAAACGGGGTCGCCCCAGAAAGCAATTCATAAAGAATGATCCCGAGCGAATAGAGGTCGCTACGTGTGTCGATCGCTGAGTGATTGGCCGATGCTTGCTCGGGGCTCATGTACTCGATGGTCCCAACGATTTGACCATGCGAAGTGAAGTACGTTCGTTGATCGTCAGGGGTCGCCAGCGCTTTAGCGAGCCCGAAGTCGATGACTTTGGGGATAGGACGATTGTCAAAAACTGCGACCAGAATATTCGATGGCTTCAAGTCTCTATGGATAATCCCTTTCTGGTGCGCGTGGTGCACTGCGTGGCATACTGGCAGGAACAATTCCAATCGTTCCAACGGAGACAGCGCATTCTGATCGCAGTACTGAGTGATTGGTATTCCCTGTATCCATTCCATTGCAAAGTAGGGGCGGCCCTCCGACGTCGACCCTGCTTCAAAGACGCGTGCAATGTTGGGATGATCCATCATCGATAACGCTTGGCGTTCCGTTTCAAAACGAGCGAGAACGTATTGCGAATCCATCCCAGGCTTAATCACTTTTAGAGCGACGCGCCGCTTTACAGGCTCTGCCTGCTCTGCAAGGTAAACGAGTCCCATTCCACCTTCACCGAGTTTTTTGAGGATTCGAAAAGGTCCGATTTTCTCGTTTGTCGATCGGTTGCCGGAAACATCGACAGTTACCAAGTCGCCAAGTCCTGGGGGCAACCCCTCGAGAAATGTCTCGTTGTCTCTGTGAACTTGAACGAGTTTTAGAACACGATTTCGTTGCGCATCGTCCCCTTGGCATGCCTCGGCGAGATACCTTTGCTGTTCCTCTTCTAAGAATAACGTTCGAACGGCTTCAAAAAGTTCTTGATCGGTCTTTGGATTCTGCGACATGGTTGATTCCTCCCAAGGTCAATGCGTAAATCCCTTCCGAATTCCCCGATCAAAACTTAAGTTTTTTTGGTCAACGGTACGACGGTCAACCGGCTTGGGAATCATCTTCAACGCTTCATTCTCGGGTCATTTGCATTTTCAGCCAAGCCTTGGCATAGGCCCAGTCGGCATCCACGGTCGAAGTTGCGATATTGAGAGTTTCGGCAATTTGCATGGCCGTCAAACCTGCAAAATAGCGAAGTTTAACGACGTTCGCTTTTCGAAGATCATGCGTCTCCAACCGTTCAATCGCTTCATCCAACGCAATCAACTCCGCTTCCGGATCCGACATGGGCAAATCGGTGGGCAAATCGACGCGTTGCAGCTCTCCTCCTCGCTTGCTTGCCTTTTTTCGCCGAGCGTTGTCAACCAGGATTCGCCGCATGGCTTCCGCGGCAGATGAAAAAAAATGGGCTTCGTTGACCCATCGGTCGAGCTTTTGCGGGACAAACAATCGTAGATAAACTTCGTGCACCAGCCCCGTCGCATCAAGCGTTTGACCGGGCAGTTCGTTGGCCAATCGATACGCAGCCAGCTTGCGAAGCTCCTCGTACAGCATATCCCCTTCGAATGGGTCAAAGGCTTGGGATTCGGAGGTAATCATTGGTTTTGCAATCTTTATGGCATGCGACTAAGGTTGGATGTTGGTCCGACTGCAATTTGGAACCAATCGAGCCAACGACGAATTCGCGAGACGAAAATCGACACGCCGAGATGCCCAAGGAATCCGACGATGGCCAGGACAATAAATACACGTTTGTCGAGCTGATCGCTCAGGGCAATTGCCAGCAGAGCCAAAAGGGGAGTGACGTCGAAGATGGCATTGCCGAGAACCAAAGCGCGATCTAGCAGCCTCAACTCTCGCCTCTCCGCTTCATTCTCCTCGGACGAAATCAGCTTTGGATAAACCGTCCTCAAAACGCCCACGCAGAGAAGCACGAGCGTGAAGATGGCAGCTACAATCCCATGCAGAACTTGAGAGACCACGAATCCCAAGACGCCATTGATTCCAATCTGACTATTCGCTCCCCAAATATTCCACAGCGGAAAAAGCAAACCACTGCTCGACCAGAGAAACAGGACCCACAGCGCCATCACCCACGGCAAGCGAAGGGCGCTCCGTGCGGCTTGATGTCGAGTACTCTGATCCATCGGACCAGCCCGTTTCGCCCGTTTCAATGTTGTAACAATAGGACGAATGGCTATCCACGCGACGATCAACCCAGCAGGAAAGAGCACGAAATTAACGACCGGCTCCTGAACGCGATGGAAAAAATTCCGATCAAATCCCTCAATGGCGATCGTATGGTTCGACCAGATATTCAAGGGAGAAAGGCAGGCGCTGGAAACCAATCCAATACTTAGCAATCCCACCGTTGGCCAGGTATCAATGAACTGTAGCCACGAATCGTTAGGCAATACGATTAGCTTTCGATAACCGGGTTGCCGAATCAATTCGAACTGCCGATGAAGCCAAGTAGCGGATGGCGGTCGCCGGTTTGGATCGTACGCGAGGCAGCGATGGATCAAGCACCGCAACGAGTCATGCATTCCATCTGCAGCCACCGTTCCGTCGGACGCTTGGCGAAACTCCAAGTGGGTTTGGATGACTTGACGCATGTCGCTGGATGTTGTCGTTATGGGAAAAGGACTCTTACCCGTGGCTAACAGTTGAAGCACGATGGCCAACGAGTACAAGTCGCTGGCGGTACTCACTTGTCTCGACGTGCTACGATCTCTGAGTGATTCGAGTTGCTCAGGTGACATGTAGGGAATCGTTCCCCCAAACCTGTTTTTCGATTGTACTGTCGCATTTTCATCCCCTTGACTAAGATTAAAATCAGCCAAAAGTGGGTTGCCATCGGGCTGAATCAGAATGTTATCCGGCTTAATATCTAAGTGGATGATTCCGCGAGCATGAGCGTGCGCCAGCGCGTCGCAAAGCCGTGCTCCGATCCAAGCAACCGTGGATGTCCAGTCAAAATCCATAGCCAGACCGCTCGTTGCCGGCTTGTGAATTCCGTCATTGGTTGTTTGTTCCCGAACCTTCTTCAAAAAAACTTGGCCGGTATAAGTATGTTGCGGAGACCCCAGCGACGCAAGTCGATCCACGACGCCTCGCAGGCTGCCGCCAGCGACGTATTGCATGTAGACCATTTGAAGCCCGCCAACCGTGCGTTCATCGTAGACGCGCACAATGTTGGGATGATCCAATTGAGCCAAGACCGGTGATTCGTCGTTTTTTTGCTCCCCAACTTTCAGTGCAACCAGGCGCTGCATCGAGAGCTGTTGGGCCAAAAAAACGCGAGCGAAGGCACCTTTGCCAAGTTCCATGATGATTTGAAAGTCGTCGACTCGATCCCCTTCGCAAATCGCATCCATGGAAAGTTGAGCAGGCTGATTCGGATCGGGATCCCAATGAGTATGATTTAAGGTTACTTGCGGCTCCTTGAGAAGTGCATCCACACTGGCAATTTGCTCCGCTAGCAGTCGCGCCTGTTCTGGGTACCGTGCGGTTAGGCTCTCTGGAGTGGGACAGTCGCCCCACACCCAACGAATGCGATACTCTTCAACGATCAGATCGGGTGCATGCCAATCGAGCTTTAGTTTTTCGCCTAAGCAATATTGATAGTCACCGAGAGTTGGACGCCAAGGAAGTACTTCCACCGCCAGCGTTTTTTCGGCATCATTGTCCGGTGGAGTCGAAGGTGCGCGCCGCCAGCGATACTCCATGTCCCGCTTGATGAGTTCATGGACCAAGTCGGGGGAATGAACTATTTCGCGACTCAGAAAATCCTTAAGGTTTGGCGGCATTTGTGTTTGCCAAGCCGCGTCAAAACGTTTTAAAAGTACCAGCAGATCGTGCGTTTCCATGCACGACATTGTAGCCAATGTTAGCAACCCAGCGGGCAGGCCCTCTACTGAAACTCGGTTTCTCCCGCTAGCACCTTAGCAAACACTTCGGCGTCGACATTGCCGCCGCAAAGGGTGACACCCACCACCTTCCCTTCAAGCAACGATCTTTCCTGCATCGCAGCCGCAAATGCGGCGGCACCCGCGCCTTCTGCCACGTTGTGCGTGTCTGCGTACAAATGACGCATCGCATCAGCGACCTCGTCATCGGTGACTAGAACAATGCGATCCAGGTGCGGAATCAGTATGTCGAGAGCCTCTTGGTCGGCGATGCGGCATGCCATGCCATCGGCTAGTTTGGTACTGACCGGTGAGGCGATAACTCTGCCTGCAGAAATGGAATCCGCATACGAGGTCGCGTGCGCACTCACCACCCCCACAATTCTGACCGGATGATCCATGGCCAATTTGGCGGTAATTGCCGCCGAAGCACCCGATCCCATCCCGATCGGCACATAGGCTACATCCAATTGCGGTACCGCCTTGAAAAACTCCCACCAGTAGGTGGCGACGCCACGGACCAAGTCGGTGTGGAAACTTGGCACCATGTGAGCGCCGCGTGCTTGGGCAAGTTGAATGGCGAACTCACGTGCGTCCTGAAAGTCCGTTCCATGCTCAATGAGTGTGACCCCAAGGGCGCGCATGGCTGCGTTTTTTTCAATGGAATTGCCAAAGGGTACGATAATCGTGCATGCCACTCCGTGTGCCCTCGCGGCCCAGCCGATGCTTTGGCCGTGGATGCCGCGTGTGGCGCTGACAACTTCGGTCGGCAATTCGCCCCGTGCATTCATGGCGTCAAAGTAGGTCAGGCCGCCTCGTATTTTAAACGCCCCGACCGGAGAATGGTTCTCGTGCTTAATCCAGCAATCGGTGCCAAGCCGCTGACTGGAAAGAGCCCAGCAGTATTGTGGCGTAGCTTGAAATTCGCGGTATACGACCCGTGCCGCGGCTTCGATGTCTTGAAGTTTCCACATCCAGTTTATGCTTTCTCGTGAGGCGATAGCCTATTCTATTCGGCTGAGCCATTTCGAATAGCCTGCATGCTCTGGCATGTCCCCCGTTTCCCTGGTATCTTCCGCTCCAACGTCCCTGTTTGCTCCGTTTTAGGTGAAAGTGGTTTATGGCGGTTTTGACTCAACCCATTAAATGGCATGGCGGTAAATATTATCTGCGGAAGTGGATCATCGACCTGATGCCGCCCCATCTGCATTACGTAGAGCCATTTTTTGGCGGCGGAGGCATTCTGCTGGCTCGCGATCCAGATCGGGACTGGATGTCCCCCAACAAACAGAAATTGCCCGCTGCCTTGCAGGGCTGCAGCGAAGTGGCCAACGATCTCCATGGGGAATTGATCAACTTTTGGCGTGTCTTGCAGAATGCTGAGGACTTCGAAGCCTTTCGGCAGAGAATCGAACTCACGCCATTCAGCCAAGTGGAGTTCGAGGATGCGAGAGACAATGCGATTCCCGAAAACTCAAGTACACCTGAATCCTCAGTCGATCGAGCGGTTCGCTTTTTTATTCTGGCGAGGCAGTCTCGACAGGGCCTGATGAAGGATTTTGCTACCCTTTCGAGAAACCGAACTCGAAGCCGGATCAACGAACAGGTCTCGGCATATTTAAACGTAGTGGAAGGGCTGCCCGACGTGCATCAGCGTCTACGGAAAGTTGTGATCTTGAATCAGAGTGCCTGCGACGTTATCCGTAAGCAAGATGGGGAGCACACTTTGTTTTATTGCGATCCACCTTACCTCCATGAAACCCGCTCGACCACGGGAGAATATGCGTACGAAATGACAGAAGCTCAGCACCGCGAATTGCTGGATGTTTTGGCCAAAACTGCGGGCAAGTTCATGCTGAGCGGATATCCCAGTGAACTGTATCGCGAGTGGGAACAGCGATACGGCTGGAAACGCCATGAACTTCTCATCGACAACAAAGCGTCCTCTCACAAAGTCAAGGAAACCATGACCGAGTGCCTTTGGTGCAACTTCTAAGTGGGCTTGCTTCCGATCAAAAGTCAAGTCGCTGTAAAAACAACACATTGCTATCACTGCCAGCATCAGAAATCCGCACGCCTACCCAGCTTTGCTCTAGAATGTAGCCATAGTTGTGCGACCATGTTTCTACTAACCCTTTGTCGAGACCGAACAACATGCCAGATAGCGAGCCGAACCAAGAAACAGTGGAACGGAGAGAGTTTCTCACCAAAGCTGCTATAACGTCTGGAGTCCTAATGGCTGAGTGGGGCGTCATGCAACAGGCGATATCCGGGCCGACGGTGCCAACAGACGCATCACCCTACAATCAAGGGGACTTAGGTGTGCAACCCAACATGATGGGGGTCTATGGCCCGTGGGCTTCCAGCATCGTAGGGGACAAGCCCGCCAGGCTCTCCTACCGTCAACCGCAGTTTAAGGACGTGGATGCTTGGCGTAAACTTGCAAAGCAACGCGTAATCGATTGTCTTGCCCAACCGAGCACATTGCCGGTTACTGAAGTCAGGACCGAAACAGCCCAGGTTGAGGATGGCCTCCAAGTTGAACGAATTAGCTGGCAGTTGCCCTACGGTCCTCGCACCAGCGCTGTCTTGCTCAAACCCGCTGGAGCGACTGGGCGATTGCCGGCCGTTCTGGGCTTGCATGACCATGGCGGAAACAAGTACTTCGGCCATCAAAAGATTACTAGGGTTGGACCAAACCAACATCCTATGATGAAGTACCATCAGGAACATTACTATGAAGGCGAACCCTGGGCCAACGCACTGGCCCGTCGCGGATACGTTGTCTTAGTGCACGATACATTTGCATTCGCGAGTCGAAAAGTGCAGATGAAGGATATCGCGGAACAAGCCCGCAACAGAGTTACGCCCGTAGACGACGACACCGAGGAGTCGATCAAAACATACAACAAATTTGCAGCGGATCACGAACACTTGATGGCAAAAAGTCTCTTCTGCGCAGGCACTACCTGGCCGGGAGTATTTGTCTCGGAAGACCAACGGGCTCTCGATTACCTTTGTTCTCGCGACGACGTGGACGCTTCGCGGGTTGGTTGTGCCGGGCTATCAGGCGGTGGTTTGCGGACTGTGTACCTCGGCGGACTGGATGAACGCATTCGTTGTGCCTGTGCGGTCGGGATGATGTCGACTTGGCGCGATTTTATGTTGCACAAGTGCTACACTCATACGTGGATGATCTATATTCCAAACTTGCCACTGGATCTCGATTATCCCGAGGTACTAGGTTTGCGAGTCCCGTTGCCCACCATGGTCCTGAACAACAACGAAGATTCGCTCTTCACGTTGCCAGAGATGAAGCGCGCCGAGCAGATACTGGCCGATGTTTATGCCAAGGCCAACGCTGTGGATCGCTATCGATGCCAATTCTACTCCGGCCCTCATAAGTTCGACCTCCAAATGCAGGCCGATGCGTTCCAGTGGTTTGACCAATGGCTCAAGGCCTGATTGACACGGCAAAAAAGCCTTCTTCGAGGGACTTCAAATCGATTCCTTATTCCGCCGTCAAGATCGATGGCGTTGGCACTTGGGCCAATGAAATGGAATTTAACTGGCGAAGGAATCCATTCCAATTCTCCGGCGAGTTCTTCTTTTGGAATCGAAAGAAGGCCACGGTTCGAAAGCTTCGTTCCATCGATTCGATCACGATCGGGTTGGCTTGTTTGATTTTCGGCCAAGCTTTCTTCAAGTCGTCGTTTAAGGTTTTTTTCGGCACCACTTGGTTTCCCTTCGTCGCAGGCTCCCAAAAGAAGAAATAGGGTGCACCCGTAATGACCAGTTCCTTTCCCACAATCTCAAACATGAATTGCACCTTAGCGTCTGTCAACACCGAAAAAGAGGCACCGTTGCGGGTCCGTGCCATCAGTGGTTCAAGCTCCCGAACGGACGATGCAACTTCATGATCCGCAGAAAGCCTCTCGAATTCCCCTGGTCCGAGAATCGTGCCGCGGTCATCTTGCGGCAAGTACTCTTGAGACAGAATGATGCCGCGAGGCATGAGGTCGGCTTGGATAAACCGTAGCCCAAGCAGCGTCTGTTCAAAGGCAGCGTCGAGCGAGACCTTTTCGTGACGTCCAAACATGTGAATGCTCACGGCGCCATGGTGCCCCGCATCCACGAACTTAGCCAAGGGTTGCAATTCCCAATCGTAAATAGGAAACACCGAACGCTGAGTACCAGCAATCACATTCAATCGACTACCATCCACTTGGGAGGCTTCGTACTCCAAGCGTAAAGAAGCGTTTGCGATGGATGGATGAGGCTTGGCCGTGCTGACCATCATGGCCCCACCTGTCAACGACAGATTGTTTGCTTGACTCAGCACGCTACTGCCCAATGGATCAAGCCCGGGTACGATCACTTCCAGAGTTGGCGATGAGCCGACGTTAACCAGCCGAGCACCCGGTGATCGCTTACCTCCAAAACGTACCGAATTGATATTTGAGGAGGAGTCACTGGTCGAAGTGTGGACCTGATGAACGGTTCGTATTCGATTTCCGACCTGTCGATCCTGGAGGACAGGCTCTCTCGGACGCGTACCTCTTGGTACTTGGGGCAAAGTAACATACGAACTCAGTTTTGAGTCTATTTCCGATTCGCTCAAGGCGAGTAGATCCAGTGAGAAAAAGTCTGATCGAGGATTGGTTGGGCCGTCGGACTCTGCTGGTTCGCCCAACGGAACATTGAGAATTGACGAGTCGCATACCTCTAAGGAACCATCTTGCGTCCCCTCGAAGGAAGCGTGAACCAACAAACGGGTCGGGAATTGCTCGGCCGTGACGCACATGGCCAAAAGCAGGATAGCGGAAGTGTGCACGACGGTGCTCAACAAGAGTGGCAGCGAACCCTTCGCACATTCATCTCGCCAAGAGGAATATTGAATAGCCATGTCCGAACCTCAAATCCTTTGGATTTTTAGCAAAACCTACCGATGGAGCAATAGTATAAGCGATTCGGAGGTGAAACGCGAATTACTTCCGGTGTGTCGCGCCAACCACGTGTGGCGAACCATGTGTGGCACGCCAACCCCGTGTGGCACGCCAACCATGTGTGGCACGCCAACCATGTGTGGCACGCCCAAAGCGAAGCGTGGGCGTGGTCACGCGAGGCATGCTGACCTTGCCAGTTTCGACGCGGGGACGTCCAAGGTATCTGGCAGTGCCCACGCCCTTCGCAAACTCAGGGCGTGCCACACGTGAATGAGCACGGAAGTGCCAAACGTGAATGCTCAAGTGCATGCCACCCTCTACTCTTTGTTCAAATATCGCATTGGAACAGTCCGATCGAGTTCAATCGGAACATTAGCTTGCCCTGCTTACCACGCAGCGCTTGACCAATACCAGTCTTCTGGCTTCGCGACAAACCCACGACGAACTGGGTTCATGTGAATGTAATTGATCATGTAATGGACTGTTTCGATCTGGTTCGCATTGCGGTCAAAGCCGCCTCCTGGCTGCCAAAACCTGTGACGAAGTCGATTGCCTTCGCGAACAGCAATTCGAGTCAACCATTCCGGCGCATGTTTTTTAAGATACGCCACAGCCCTTCGACCAACGTATTCCTTGACTTCCCCAACTAC
>JBBRJI010000045.1:0-15233 GCA_038219625.1 Pirellulales bacterium
AATTCCATGACTGCGTACTGGGTATCCGGAAACTGTTGATCGTCATCAAAAAACAACTTGTTGCCAATGCAAGTAATTTTCGTTGGAAAAGCCTTAACGCCGAGCCCCCATAACGCAACGTCGATATCATGGACTCCATCGTTTCCCATGTCACCGCACCCGAAGTCGTACCACCATCTCCAAACACCGTGCAGCAAATTCTTCCGGTAGGCTACCTTGTGGGCTGGGCCAAGCCAGGTGTCAAAATCCAGCTCAGCCGGCGGAGCTGCTGGCTGCTCGTGGCCGATCGAACTGCGGCGCTGACTATTCCAAGCTTTCGCAACCAGGACTTTGCCGATGGCTCCACTGTGAAGTCGATCGATTGCCTCGCGAACGAAGCCTGTGCTACGGCTCTGAGTCCCAACTTGCAAAACTTTTCCTGATTTCTCGACTGCATCCTGCAGCCATTGCCCCTCGCGCAGATTGTGACAACATGGCTTCTCCACATAAACATGCTTGCCAGCGTTCAGAGACAATATGGCTGCGGGTGCGTGCCAATGGTCTGGCGTTGCGATGAATACGGCTTGGACTTTCTCGTCGATCAGTACTTCCCGAAGATCATTGACGCCTTTGGGTGTCTTTCCCGAAATCTCTTGCACGGTTTTTACCGCATTTTGCAGTCGGTTTCGATCGACATCACAAACGTAGGCGATTGAAACGTCTGTTTTGCGAGCCAGCAGTTTCAGGTGGTTCGATCCCATTCCACCGACCCCGATGATGCCGATCCCAATAGGGTCAGCTTCTTTGGCTTGTGACCATTGGGAAACCAAGGGAATCGCAACAGTTGCAATCGCCGAACTCCTGAGAAAAGCTCGGCGCTCCGAAGAGGATTCATTCGTGAAATGCATTTCCATAACCAAGTCACTCTGCCAAAAGAAAGGAATTTAAGTACAAAATGATGTTATCACGATAAGAAGTCCCAATCCAGCCCGCAACTACCCACCAGAGAACGTGCAGGATCCTCACTTTTCAAATAGGCCTGACCGGCCTGACCCTTTTTGACGCTCCTTTTTGACGCTTCACGGGATGGTCTCCTGAAACGCAAGGAACACCAAGAATGCGGAGAGCGCCAGAAAGAGACCACCAGCCATCTGAATCTGCCAGGCCCGCTCCGGCCCCATTCTGCCGTAGATGCGAAGAACTGCTGCTGGCGCTACGAAGCGGAACAACGCCTTCGCTACCTGAGCCCAGCCTATCAGCGTCAGAACAACTTCAGGACCGGTCCAGACGTTGTGGAACGAAACGATCAAAGCGCCTATGTTCAAGTAGAGGAAGCCTTCGGCAATTGGCCCCAGCCGTCCTAGGCTGTGCAGCTTCGCGAAGTACTCCACCCAGACACTTCGTTGAAAGATGTGCGAGAGCCCAATCACGAAAAAGTTCAATGCAGCGAAAAATTCGATTGACCTTGCCATTCAGACTCCTATTCTCGCGAGGAATTCAAAGAGGCCTGACCCCTTTATGCTTCGCGATCGCAATCGAACTCGGCAAGCAAGGCAGGCAAAAGAAAAAGGTCGCATAACAATGCCGTTACCAAAGTAATAATACCAAGCGAAGCGAAAATGCGGTGGTCACGTGTTTCGCTAATCAACACCGAACTGAAACCGGCAACCAGCACGACCGTCGTCATAATCATACCTGTCCCAACGCCTTGAAACGCTTCTTCGATTGCTTTTTTCCGATCCGGATTCACCAACTGCTCCTCACGGTATCGGGACAGAAAGTGAATCGTGTCATCCACCGCGATCCCTAGACAAATCGTGAAAGCGCAAACACTTACGACTTCCAGCGGCTGACCCGTTATCGCCATCCACGAAGCGGCTGCAACCAACGGCAACATGTTCGGAACGACCGAGATCAATCCGATGCGCACTGAGCGATAAGCTATCCCCAACACAACGAAGATGACGATCGATGCTGTTCCCAAACTGGTTGAAAGGTCCGTGACGATCTGAAACAGATTCTTCCAGCGAGAAATCGCATCCCCAGTGATGGTGTACTGAAATTCGGCATGCTCCTGATGAATCTTTTCCAAGAAATTCTCGATACGCTCGAAGACATTGCGATAGGCCGCGCTCCCTAAATCTTGCACTCGAAAAGTAATCGTAGCGTTGTGTTGATCCGGGTCGAAGAGAGCTAGTTTCAACGGCGAAGGCAAAAGCTCAATCATCGAGACTTTTGAAATCGAAGATCCTTCGCCAGGTAACGCATCGAGAACCTTGCAAATCGATAAAGTGTGTCCGATTAGAGTTTCCTTGCTCAATAGGCCATCCACTTCGGAAATAATCGCGATCACTTGTTCGGCGGTCGGGTCACTGCCGGGCCAGCTCAAGTTGATTCGGCAAATATCGAGCCCTCCCATTGTTCGATCCAAATGAGCTAAAGCCAGTTGAGCAGGCCCGCCGCTCGGGAGACTATTGCTCTTGCGATCATCCGGCTTGAGCGTCAACGCGACAGCAAACATCACAATAAACAAAGCGATGCCGCCGTAGCTTATCGCCTTAGCGTGTCGAACGACCAAACCAATCCAAGGCCCTATTCGTTGCAAATGGCTGTCAACCATGTCTCGATCGGCCCCTTTCTTAAGCCGACCACTCCAACGCGTGCTGCAGATCAATGGGATCACCAGCATGACCGAGATCCATGTCGCCGTAACCCCGAGAACACATGCCCACCCGAACTCGATCACGATCTTGTGGTGCGCCAATGTCAACGAACCCATTCCAATGGCCGTAGTGAGCGACGTAAGGAAACAGGCCAGACCAACGGCTCCTAGCGTCTTCTTGCACGCGTTGCGAGGTGACATACCCTCACTCAGGCAGCGGCGAATGTACACCATCATATGCACGCCGTCCGTGAAACCGACCAAGCCAAGCAGTATCGGCAGAATGACGTCGCTAAACGGATTGAACTGCAAGTCAAAATAACGCAGGAATCCAAGAGTCCAAAAGACGCCTAACGCGGGAGCTGCTGCAACCACCAAAACGACCGAAATCCCCCGGAAAAGGACAGATGCCATGAGGAGTATCATGCCATAGCCAATCAACTGAAATTTCAATTGGTTCGCTTCTTGATTCTGAATCATCATCAGTCGCAGTGGAACGGCACCCGTCACGGAGAATTGCATGGGAACCGATGGATGCTTTGCCGCAACTCGCTGAGCAACCTCGATCAATGCCTCAGAGCAGTCCGAGTCTTGACGAATGGTCAACCAGTCGAAATTGATCGATAACAACAGCGTCTTGGCGTCGCTCGAAAGCAACTGACCAACTACCAACGGATGCTTGAGAGCTCTTTCTTTCGCTGCCGCGAACCTCTGCGCGGAAGCTTGCCCGCGGGGGAGGATCGGCTCAGGCAATCCGAAAATGTTCAGCGGTGGCGCTTGATCCAGCCAAGTCACACTGGCCACCGTATCCAATTGCTCTAAAGCCTCTACGATTTCGCGTATCGCCACAGCTCCTTCGCTCGTAAAGATTTGATCGGACTCCACGATGACCAATGCATCGGCCCTGCCCAGCGATGCACGCTGCACAGTCCCTGAGCGAGTGGCTTTGCGGGCAGCCTGCGGCACTGCTGCATCCTCTTTCGATGCAGATTTAGCCGTGGCAATCCATGTAGCATAAAGCTCATTTGGCCATGTAGGGCGATAATAACCACCCAACGCGAGGGCCGTTAGTAACACGAGCACTGCCAAGCCAAAACGTGGATGATCGATAATCGCTGCGAATAGCCTGGCCGAGGTTGGCGTTGAATCGTTATCGGCCACGTCGAGACCTTGAAGAGTCCATCAATTCGTCACGCGTCAGCCTGCCGTCGTTGTCCATATCCATCAGGCGAAACGAGTAGTCCCGCACAATGCGAGACACTTCCGACTTCGATACAACGCCGTCGTGATTGCCATCAAAGCGAAGAAGAAACGCGTCCGCAAACTGTGTGTCCTTTGAATCTGTGGTGGCATCGCCGTCGGTCCTCTTTTTGCTCGACGTAGATCGGACCGACTTTGAAATGGGGCCAGTCGTGTCCGTACCACCTGGGCTTCGTGGCCTTGCTACTTCGAAGAACGCAACCGCCATTTCCTCCCATGTCTGATCGCCCCACATGACATACTCGTTCGGATTGGGATTGAAAGGGTTTTTGGGCGAGTTATCAAACGTTGCCGTGAACGACAATCTATCGATATCCTTCAGCGGTATAGGTTCAGACCATTCGTAGGTGTGTTGCCAATTGAAGTCGTAATGCGGAACATCCAGTACGGTCTGTTCCTCGTCTCCTTTGCGAGTTCGCACTTGGAATGCTTTTCCGCGGAGGTGCATATGAGGCATGGCGGCCAATAGAATCCCATCTTTTGGCAACCAACTCACGCTGGCGTCCACAGCATGCGTCGCCGTGTTGGGCGGAATCTCAAATTCTTGATCGATACCAGCCAGAGTAAAAACTTCGTGCGTAACAGTTGGCTCGTCCGTGAAGTTCAGACCAATGATCGTTTGGTCGAATTGCTCCTTGCCATTGGGAGTGTAGTGCATTTGAAACACCAACTTCGAGCCGGCTGGCAATCGACGAGCGTAGCCAAGCGGAAATTCGGTCGCACGTTGGCCAGGCACATAAGCCGTAAGCCAACCAATACCAGTAAAGCTTTCACCATCCGGCGGTCGGATAAAAACGATCGCATGATGGACGACCTCAGGACAACCAGGAATGACTTGTGCAGCCGTAATCCATTTGTCCTCGTGAATGCCCGGATCCACAACGAAGTACTGATAGTCAACGGAGCCATTTGCAGGAACCCGGTAGGGTTGTTCTCGCATCGACACAACTTGATCTGGCTTTTTCGGCAACCGCCAGCCATCCAAAAAGCTGGGTTTGGTTGGCAAGTCCGCCGCGTTGCCATAAGGCATCCCACCAGCGATCCACTCTTTGATGGTTTCAAGCGATTTCGCAGGCATCTGGCGAGCGTTCTTAAAAGAACTGTGCTCTGGATTGGCGTGCCAAGGTGGCATGCGTTTCTGCTCGATGACTTCGACGAGCATGTCAGCCCAACCCAGCACCTCATCGTAGTTTGAGATATCGAATGGACCAATCTCCCCTGTGCGATGGCATTCCAAGCAATTCGCATAGAGGATGGGGGCGATGGTTTTGCAGTAGGTAAAATCAGTTCTTTGTGTCGGCGCTTGTAGGAAGGTGATCAAACAACCGACTGGGGGTGTCGAAGGGATCGAAACGGGTTTGTTCGCAAGCAATTCCTCAAGTGCAATTTGAAGGTCCAATCGACTAGGTGCGGAGCGTTTGATTCCAGGCGAGAACTGGTCGTCCATCCTTCCACGATACGCAATTTTGCAATTCCTATCGAGTACGACGACTTCGGCAGTCCGAGTTGCTCGAAAGCGTTTTGCAATCGTCTGATCGGCATCTTTTGCAAAGGGAAAGCTGAGAAAAAGGTCGCTCACCCATTGAACTATTTCCGGCTCGGAATCGTGCGGGTTGCTATTAATACCAACAAAGCGAACCCCGCTCGCCGAGAATTGCTTAACCATTTCTTCCAAACGTTGGGCATACGCTCGAGCCACAGGGCACTCGTTCCCCAGGAATGCAAGGACCGTGATCGAGTCATTTTTCCCCAAACCGATTTTCTGACCTTGCAAGGTGGTTAATTTAAGGTCTTCGAACGCATCGATTGACTGGGCTGACGTCAAGGACGACGGACCTCGTACGCACGCTAGTAAATAAACGACAAGTAGAATGGGAAGAAATCGTTGGATGTGCATTGGACCGATTTTGATTTGCTTAGACAGACATGGAAAAAGCAGGAGTACTACCTCTGTCCTTTTCTTTTCATCGCATCATTATAGCGGAAACGACAACCTCGGAAAAATAAGTGAAAAAATTGCCAAGGCGCCGCGGCTTGGGCCTATCTGAGATTTGAGATCTGAAATCTGAAGAGGACTACGAAGCCACAGCCCACGAAGTAATTGATGGCACTTAGGACTGCTCGATCAATGATTGTCGTAGCGAAACTCGTCAAGAGTTTCGGCTGCCCACAGATCCGAAAGTCTTGACGACTTTCGCTACGGTCAAATCGGACACTTATTTACCGAACGGTTCCTAATGCAAAATCGAATTCCACAGGATTAGCGACATCCGCGATGCCTGGATAATTTGCCGGCCAAACAAGAGTGTTTGGGCGCACGCGGCGAAGGACAGCAGGTGCGTACTGGAGGTGCACAACATCGAACCGGCGCAGGTCGGCAGGTGCGTACTGGAGGTGCACATGTTCTGACCGGAGCACAAGTTCTAACAGGTGCGCATCTAACAGGTGCACACGTTCGAACAACTGGGGCACACACACGAACCGTCGGAGCGCAAACGACAGGAGCGCAATGGCGAATAACCGGTGCGCAAGCAGTCGAACAGACCGGTGCACTGGAACAGGCTGGTGCACAGAATGTGACTGGCGAAGAGCAAGGGCTGCAGCAAGCCGAATGGGCATTGCAACCCTTCGAGCCACATTTGCCCCGTAAACCAGCCTGAGCAGACGAGCAAACGAAAGCCGCCGCCGCCACAGTCATGAACATCAAAACATTTCGCACGGGATCTACCTCCAGGAGAGTTGAAATAGGTTAACTGAGTAAAATGTAACGCCAAAACACGATTGCAAGCACCCCCCTTTTTTGGTGTGCCCCTGGATCCTCACGATTTCGCTCCTTTTTCATGCTTTTTGCTACATTTTGCGCTGGCAAACGCGAGCTATTTTCAAGACTGGATCGGTATGAATGCTGGATTCCAGCTATGCTGCTTGCAGACTGCTTACAACTACCATTCCCGCCTCGAATATTCCCACCGTTTTGTCCTATGAACCGCACGATTTTTCGTTGCCTCGTGTTAGCCCCACTGATAGCCCACGTTCTCGCTGACAACATCAATCGATCGGCTCTTGGAGAGCGATGCACACGCCGAACACATGGCCGAGGTGCTCGACGCAATTTTCATAGGACGAACGAACGTCGATCAGGTACCTCGATGATCGTTATGTCGAAGAAGCGAGACCAGCCAAGGCCATGGTGAATCGACTTTGGGGCTGGATGATGGGGCGGGGATTGGTTCATCCAGTCGATTCCCTGGATTCGTTCCACCCGCCAAGCCACCCGGAACTTCTCGACTGGCTCGCGCGCGACTTTGCCGCTTCGGGTTATGACATCCGCCGATTGTGGAAAGCTTTGGCCTCGACCCAGGCTTATCAACTCGAATCCACCACTGCGAGCAATTCGGATCCCAAGTGGTTCGCCTCGGGGTTACCCAAGCCGCTGACCGCAGAGATGCTGCAACGATCGATGCTGGTCGTGCTCGATCCTGTCGACGAGAGTCGATGGAATTCGCCAGACCAACGAGTCGCGTTTGCAAGCCTCTTTCCCTGCGGCTGGCAATCTCATGGGTGATTTAGCGGCATGGGACGTAGATCGGGTCAAGTGGTTGGCCAAGCCAAGACCGGAATGCGAATCACCACAGCCCGGTATAGCCCAGACGGGGAGACTTTGTACCTCGGTGGCATGCAAGGCCAACCCGGTCCGAAAGAAAACCGTTTTCCCGATTTCGGTTATTTGGAACGATATCGTGTGAAGCAATGACACCGTCAGATTTAAGGCATGGTCGCAGCTTGCGGGCGGACAGTAGCTAAGGACCGTTCGATCAATAACTGTCCGATTTTCCCGTAGCGGAAGTCGCCAAGACTTTCGGAATGAGCGGGCTTTCAAAAATCGGATTGGTCCAGGGTAGGCACGTCGGAATCAACCGAGATCCAACGCCTTCATCCGACGAAGTTCAGTGCCATGCTCTTGCCTACGTAGTTTCCTCACGACCACGATGAGACCAAATGCGACGAGAAAGGGTAGGAAAATGGAAGTGGACAAAACACCCCAGAACCAACTAGGCAAAACCATCACACTCCCTTGCAGCTCCTTTTGCAATTTTGCGATCGGCATTTCCTCTAGCGTAAGATCGCTCAGCCAAACGATTCCCTTATCCGGTAAATAAACGTTTATTTGAAGTTTGTTCGGCGCGGGAACGGATTTGTCATCAATCATAAATGGCAGCGTAAACTCACGCCAGGGAGCCGTCCCACGCAGCTTGCCCATCGCCCCGCTTTCCGACATGGTTCGCGAGAAGAAGGCTCCTGCTTTGGGCTCAGGAAAATGATTCCACATTTCCAGATAACCGTCCCCAACAACCCCTTCCACTCGCACCTTGCCTCGAAGTACGTACGCCTTTTCTTTGATCTTCGGTTCCTTTAACGTCGCAAGTGGAATGATTTGCGGTTTGCTGGTGTCGCGAACGACCTTGAGCACCATCTGATCATCCATCTTTTCAATGCTTGCTTGGGGGTCGAGCTCTTTGCCTACCGCAAGTTTGCTCCACTGGACCTTCGCCACTTGGTCCTTGTCCGACTTGTCTGACTCATCCGGCTTATTCGTTTGCGCCGACAACGGCGATAGCAACAAGCCAATGGATAATGCCGTGGCTACAACGGAAATAACTCTTTTTCGATAACGATAACGAAAACAAATACTAAGCGACATGATTGGATTCTCCTGTGTCCTTGTTCTTCTGATCTTGTCTGTGGCTGTGCAACAATTGCTCAAACGTTGATTGATCGATCTTGCCATCCGCGAACGCTGCCCGTAGCTGCCTCTCAAATTCGCTCATGCATTGTTGGCTGTCAAAAATCTCCACACGTTGGATCAATCGGTCCAACCGCAGTCGCACCGTTGGATAACTGATTCCATACTCCTCAGCCATCTTTTTTAGAGAGCCAGACGCCAGCAAGAATCGCTTGAGAAACGCCAAGTCCTCATTGTTGATCCGGTCAATCCATCGCATGGAAAAATCGCCAAAAAGTAAACAATACTAAACTTGAGTTTAAGTTTATTTAATTCAAAAATGAAGTCAATATGCGTTTTTCGTTTTTTTGGACATTGAGACGGGTTTGGCGACCTTATTGGTTCCTCACTTACGTATCGGGTTGTGATTGGCAGTTTTCACATCGCCACTCGTCCTACAGCCAGCGCCGTTTGCGAAAATAGATCAGTAAACCAGAAGCCACGAGTCCCATCAGTGCTAATGAAAATGGGTAGCCATAGTACCACTTCAATTCCGGCATGTTCCAGGGAGACGTAGGCTCGAAATTCATCCCATATACACCTGCGATAAACGACAGCGGTATGAAAATGGTTGAAATGATCGTTAGCACTTTCATGACTTCGTTCATGTTGTTGCTAACGCTGGAGAGATAGAAATCTCGCATGTCCGAAGTCAGTTCGCGATAGGTGTCCACCGCTTCCACGACTTGTACTACGTGATCGTAACAGTCTCTTAAGTGGATTCGCGTGTCTGGACTGATATGGGGCAGTGAATCGCGAACCAATTCGTTAATCATTTCACGATGAGGGCGAATGGCTCGCCGCAGGGCTAGGAGTTGCCCTCGCAAATGATGGATCCTGCGCATCTGGGATGGGTTCAGGCCATCGATGATCTCTGCCTCAATCGTTTCTACCTGTTCCGACAAGCGTTCCATCACCGGGAAATAGCTATCGATGACGGCATCGAGCAGGGCATAGAGAAAGTAGTCGATACTGGAGTCACATACTTTGCCGCGATGGGTTCGGATGCGCTGCCGGAGTGGTTCCCAACAATCGCCGGGTCGTTCCTGGAACGACAGCAACACTTGTTGGGTAAGAAAAAAGGAGAGTTGCTCAGTTTGCAAAGCATCCTCGCCATCCACCATGCGGGCTACGACAAAGACCGAATGGTCAAAGTCATCAACTTTGGCGCGTTGGTGAACATTGACCACGTCCTCCATGGCGAGCGCATGCAATTGCAATAACTGAGCGAGTTCCGCGAGTTTTTGCTGGCTTCCAAGGCCGATGACGTCGATCCAGACGCTTCGGTAAGCGACCATTATCGAGCGAATCTCCGCAATGTCCTTGATCTCTCGTTCCAGAAATTCGGCTCCACCAAATGCCATGACTCGAACGACCGTTGGGTTCGCATTCGGATCGACGATCATGGAACCGGGCGCCGTACCCGGACGAAAACGCCTCCTTGGGTTTTGCGATTTGCGTGTCTTGACTTTCTTTGCCATGCGAACTCATCCGATTAATCGCGAACTAACTTAGGAATCAATAGGCTAGCCTTTAGTATGGCCACGCACGAGGGTGCATGAGTTATCTCGCTTTCAAGGACCATTCTCAATGCCTCGTGGAACGGCATTTCAATTCGTTCAATGCACTCGGTGCTTTCCATATTCGACTGCGTGAATCGCAAATCGGTTGCAAGGAACATTTCCGTCGGAGAGAACATGGCCGCGGTAAGCGGGTCGACGACGCCTAGCGGGTGCAACCGGCCAGCCACGATGCCGACCTCCTCCTCCAACTCTCGAGCTGCCGCAACTTCAGGTGTTTCATCGTCCTCAATTCCGCCACTGATTCCTTCGATGGTGTCTCGGCCCACTGCGTAGTGGAACTCCTTAGTCAAATAGCAAGTGCCGTCGTTGGCGACTGCAATGACGCATACGCCAGGCTTGATCCGAACCGTGGAGTAGGTTCCGGGGACTCCGTCCGGACGGAGAACATTGTCCATGTGAACGCTCATCCATGCGTCACGGTATACTTCAGTGCTATGAACGATGGTCCAAGGCCCATGTTTTCCAGGATTTCGGTTTCCTAGGGTCGTAAGAGGCATGGCTCCCCAGTCGGTGAGAGGACTTTTTTTTGGTTTGGAATTTCCCTTCCGTCCGTTTTACCAGAAAATGATCACCTTCCCCAGGCGTCCAGATGCGTCAAACCTTGTTCGCCAACTCGAATCCATCTGGTTTTCAAAAATGGCATGGTTAACGTTGCCCCAAAACCTTCCGCAAGAGCCAGAATGAGCAAACGTTCTTTGCAAGAGCCTGAGATCATTGAAGCTCAAGTCATCGAAAGCGACCCGCTCCACGACCCGAATCGGTCGCTCGCAAGCTCCCTGATGCCGTGCTCCGCTTGTGGAACACCGCGACAGATTGGCTCTCGTTTCTGCGTATCCTGCGGTGTGCCTTTTGAGACGCCAGACCGCGTTGTTCTCGGCGAACTTCGAATGGGCTCATCGGAGGTCTCCGCTAATACCACGACCAAGTCGTCGGATGCCAAGTCGTCGGATGCCAAGTCGTCGGATGGCAAGTCGTCGGATGCCAAGTCGTCGAATGGCGGAAGCGTTTCGGTTAAGACACAAGCGATCGAAGCTTCTGGTTTAACAAGAACCTTTCGTTGCGAGAACTGTGGTAGCGAAGTGGACGCACCTCGCGAACAACTCAGCCTGCGATGTCCATTTTGCGATACCGCCTATGTGGCAGAGTTGCCCTTGGAGCAACGAACGTCTCAACGTCCTGAATTCATCATTGGCTTTGAGGTTTCTCGCGAAAAAGCCCAGGAATTGTTCTTTCAATGGATCGGCAAAAACGGTTTCTTTCGCCCTGGCGACCTGGTTACGAAAGCGGCAACGGAGAAACAACACGGGGTTTACATTCCATTTTGGCACTTCTCAATGAAAGCTACGAGCGAGTGGTCTGCGCAAATCGGTGAGCATTGGTATCGCACCGAGACATAT
Source organism: Pirellulales bacterium (assembly GCA_038219625.1). GTDB lineage: Bacteria > Planctomycetota > Planctomycetia > Pirellulales > Pirellulaceae > JBKCUI01. The sequence continues at coordinate 11,665 of JBBRJI010000045.1, forward strand.
ACGGTAAAGAACTCCGAGGGCAAGACGGAGGTACGGACACGTACCGTCCAAGAAACAGAATGGTGGCCGCTTTCTGGAATCTACCGCAAGTACTACTCTGGCTACATGGTATCCGCCTCGAAAGGCTTGTCGCAGGCAGAAGCTTTGGCGATTCAACCCTATCAACTCAATACCATGATGCGGTACCGACCGATGTACCTTGCCGGTTGGATGTCCGAGGAGTATTCCGTCAGTCGCGAAGAAGCATTGGCGGTAACGCAGCAAGAGTTTCGCACTCGCGAAAGAAATGCCATCAGTCGGTTTTTGCCTGGTGACATTCAATCTGGGCTGACAGTGCGAACGGAACTGGAAGTTGGCGGCTCCGACTTGATTTTGCTCCCGATCCACGTGCTGAGCTATCGCTATGGCGACAAGATCTATCGGTTCCTTGTCAACGGGCAGACAGGCAAGATGCAGGGCGAGAAGCCATGGTCTAGCTCCAGGATTACAGCCGTTGTCGTTGCGGTCGCTCTGCTGGTGCTCGTCGTGATTGGATTGCTGATCGTCTTAAATCATCCAGGGTTGGGACAATGAACTTCGAAACACGTTGCACCGTTTGCCGAACTTATCTCGATGGTGAGGATTTGTTTTGCAGCAACTGCGGCACGGAAAACACAAAAGGCATGGATTCCGAGGGTGTGGGCATCGACACGCCGACTGCGACGCCCCAACAAGCTAGCGTGATGAGCTTTCGATGCGATCAATGCGGAGCGTCCATGAGTTACGATGCGTCCGCAAAAACGCTTCGCTGCCCCTTTTGTGGCAGTGAGAAGATGTCATCGCGGGCCGATGCAAGAACGTTAAGACCCTCCGGCGTCGTCTCTTTCCGAGTGGTTCAATCGCAAGCGGAATCGCTGCTTCGCAATTGGCTGAGCCAAGGATTCTGGAAGCCGGGCGACGCTTCGCAGCGATCCATCGTTAGTAAAGTGACGCAAGTTTACGTCCCTTTTTGGGTCTTTTCAGCGACGACCGAAACGGCTTGGACTGCCGACAGCACGGCCGTAACCGCGGGTGCACGCGGCAAATGGCGCCCGATGTCAGGGACCCGCGTCGGCAACTACGATGGAGTTTTGGTTGGAGCCAGCGGGACGCTAACTCACGCAGAAGTTCAAGAGATAGCACCATTCCATATCGAAGATGCCATTTCTCCCGACTCGATCGACTTGAACAACGTTATCGTGGAAGAGTTTCGGGTCACTCGCCGAGATGCACGCGCGAGAGCATCGGCGCTGGTCGTGCAATACGAAGCGAGTCAATCTCAGCAATCCATACCGGGCAGTGTTCGCAATTTAAACGCCAACGTTCGCATACAGGACATGAAGAGTGTACCGCTGCTGCTGCCGGTTTGGATCATGGTATATCAATACCGCAATCAACCGTTTCGTGTGTTAGTCAATGGACAAACAGGCGAAGTGTTCGGTACAGCACCTTTTTCGTATGCCAAACTCACGGGCGTGATAGCCGCCATGTTCTTGCTGATGTTATTGGTCATCATTGCAGCGGTCGTGTTTTCTTCGATACGTTAGCCGCATTTCGCGACCGCTGGGTTCATCCCTCGTGTTTACCCACACGGTCGATACATGACCGCAGCCCAATTTCAAAAGAAATGCCCCTGAGTTCATCTCGAGTTCATCTCAGGGGATTGTTACCTTATCTCTAGAACAGGTTGCCCCGCAAAGGACGCAACAGGAGAGCCGTAGTCGTGGGCTGAATATGGATTAGTCGGTTCCAACGGAAAAGTTCCCTTCCGATAAGTTTTTACACGATTTAGCAGTGGCTCGAAGTAACAGTGGCTCAAATTATCGGTCGGATTGTGTGTTGACTCAAGCACATGGAGAAAAGAACCCAGAAGAAAACGGCAGATACGGATGCAAAAAAAAAGGACGCTTCTAGCTGAACGCCCCCATCGAATGCATCAGAATCGTACTCCTACTCATTGAAACGCTACTCCTACTCGCACAAGCCTCGCAACCGGATTCCTCCGATTATTCCGGTGATATCGATTCGATTTATGGGCGAAATGCCCCTGTCTTACCCCTGCTAGGACTTGCTGGTTTGCTTCCCTTCTTTTTGCGAACTAGCTTTCCCATACTGCCAACACCATGCTTTTCCATCGTGCGTTGCTTCCAAAAGTGAAGCAGCCCACTGTCTCATCTCAGGATTTACGCTTCATGTCGATTCGCTCAAAGCGTTCAAGCCAAAAAAACAAAGGCAACCACACAACGACGAAGCTTGGAATAGAGCAGCTTGAATCCCGATTGATGAATTCGATCGACGCTCTCGAGTCCAGCCTCCAACTCTTAAACTCCCCTGGCCTCTTCGGCTCAACTCAAATCGTCTCAAACTCGACGCCCTCGGTGTCCAATACACCACCGTCGGTTGCTAGTCCATTGCGACTCACCAGCGGGTCAGCTGTCCTTGGTAAGTCGGCATCGTTGAGCGTGTTGGGAACGGACAACAACGGCGAGTCATCACTTAAATACACCTGGCAGCCGGTTGAAGCACCCTTGGGCGGGAACGTATCCTTTGCCGTAAATGGTACGAATGCAGCAAAAAACAACGTGTTATCGTTCAACAAATCCGGTACTTATCGGGTCAATGTCACCATCTTGGATGCTCAAGGTCTCTCATCCACGTCCTCGCTACAATTCAACGTAGTGCAAACTTTATCAGGTTTCTCGTTCAAAACGTCCGAAGGACAGTCGTTTCCTCCCGGTTCCACTATCAGCTCAGGCGACACTAGGCGAGATCTTACTATTCAAGGGCTTGACCAATTCGGCTTGGCGATGGCCGCTCAGCCGAGCGTTCAGTGGCAGGCGGTGAGTGTCCCAACGGGCGGAACGGCAACACTGGCTACGGACGGAAATGCTGTCTCTGCAGCCTTCAACCGCGCAGGCACTTACGTACTGCGAGCTCGGTCAGGTTCCAATCTCGCCAGCGTCCCAATCACCGTAGCTCAAACATTGAAGTCCATCCGCCTCATTACATCGGATGGAACGTCTGTTAGCCCGGGAACTCCGATCGGTGTCGCATCAGCGAATCAACGTTTTATCGTTCAAGCCATCGACCAGTTTGGGAAAACGTTCGCGACGCTTCCAAGGATAACATGGTCGACCCTGTCGGCTCCTGCGGGTGGCGCAGCTATAGTAAGTGTCAATGCAGGAATTGCGACCGCAGCGTTTACTCGAGCAGGATCATATACTCTGAAAGCCCTATCGGGGAACATTAGTCAGAATATTAGCTTCAATGTATCGCAGGTACTCACCAGCGCTGTTGCGGTCTTATCGAACAATCGCCAGCTCGTTAGCGGCGCTTCCGTCCCCGTCACCGGACGGGATCTCAGTCTGATTGCCCGTGGACGGGATCAATTCGGTCAACTCATGACGACGCAGCCCGACTTCGTGTGGGCCGCGGTGTCGGCCCCCGCCGGTACGTCCGCAACACTTGTCCAAACAGGCAACGCAGGCGCTCTTACGTTTCAGCGAGCCGGGGTTTACACCGTTCGCGCCAGCTCGGGCAATGCAACGCTC
>JBBRJI010000046.1:0-15232 GCA_038219625.1 Pirellulales bacterium
GTTGCCAATGCCGCTTCCTGCACCGCCACCGACACCCGTCACCACCACGTTGCCGCCACCCGAAGTGATGGATGTATAGGCGTCCTGGACGACAACACCACGATTGAAGTTACCAGCGAAGGTTGCACTGCCACCGATACCGGAGACCGTAACGCTGCCGCTGCCACCAGCCGTGATCAAACCACGGCCCCTTACATTGACGCCGTTGTTAATGTTGCTCAAAGCACCGCCGCCAGTACCGGTTACTAGAACATCTCCACCTCCGGAGGTTATCACGGAGCCAAGATCCTCGACGTTGACTCCATGATTTGCGTTCGCACCTACAGTTCCGCCGGTACCTTGGACCGTAACCAATCCAATCGTTCCGCCACCGACACTAGCCCCCGCGCGAATCGATACACCGTGCAGCGAAGAGTTAGAACCAGTCCCACCGCGACCTGTCAGCGAGATATTGCCCGAAGTGCTACCAAGAGTTGCACCCTCGACGAGAATGCCGACAAACGTGCCGATGGTCGATCCCACTTGCTGTTTGGCCTCGAGCGATATGTTACCAGTCGCTGTTACGATGCTCGAACCTGCATTGAGGACGATGTTGCGACTGGCCTTGAGTACCGCAGCACCGCTTCCTGCAAAGATCAAGTTTGCGTTGGAGCCAACGTTGATCAGATCGACGCCGGGCGTAAGGCTGTCATTCTGAAGGTCAATGTTTAGGTTTGCATTAACGGCAAAGCTTATGTCTGCATCGAGGTTGACCGAATCATTCCCAGTGCCGCCTTGGATCGTCAAAGCCGCACCATAAGCCGCATCGATACTGTTGATCGTTACCACATCGTTACCCGAACCGGCGTCGATCGTTAGCGAACCAGTTGGGTTGGCAAAAGAGACAGATGTGCCGAGCGAAGAATCAATTCTGCTGTGTCCATCGTTAGCGACATCATCCGTAACAGAAATGGTCTCGGCACCACCATCGAAAGTGAATAAGCGATCGTTCACGGATAGGCTATCGACGATTAAATCGAGACCGATGTAGGTGACCGTGCCGAAGTTGCTCATCACGATGTTTCCATCATTGGCATTTGTGTAGTTGTAGGTGACTGTCCCTTGCACACCGCCAGTGATCACTAGTTCATCGTTGTTGCTACCACCGTCAAACGTAAGCCCATCTACCGGGATGGGATTTCCTGTCGAGAGGTCAACCGTGGCGGTGTCGTTGCCGAGCGCTCCGTTGAGGGTAAGAGTGGTGATCGTAGTTATGGTAACGTCAAACGAGAGAGTTTTCTTATCAGGGGAAGGTGTTCCGCCTAGGGGAGCGGCGGTGAACTGCTCGTTGGCATCGGTGATACTCAGAATGTTTCCGGCGCGACTAATGGTGAACTGGTTGTCTCTTCCACTCGCATCCGTATCGGCGATCGTAAGATTCCCCAAACCGTCGAGGGTAGCGGCAAGGGTTCCCGCCATGACGAGTGTGCTCGCATCCGGGATAGCGGGAGACGCCTCTCGCAGCCCAGCGTGGTCAGTCGCCCGACTGTAAAATGCATAGGTTGTTCCAGAGACGCCCGAATAGGTTGACGTTAGGAGGGACGTGTTGGAAAGCCAAGCCGCATAGGCCCCGCCATTTATGGAGACAAACACATCGTACGTGGAGACACCTGAGCCAACGTCCGTTCCGCTCCAATTCACTTCAAACGATGAAGTAACGGTAATCTCAGCCAGTCCAGCGACTTGACTGCTGGGCGGCTGCCGGTCGACATAGCCAAAGGCTGCATTATCCATCGCATCGCTGATTCCAATCTCAATCTCGGTTTCGGTGGCAGCCACTTCGTCAACAAAAAAAGAATTGCCAAAGGCTGGGATGTGCAGTGCGGTTTGGTTGTCAATAAACAACCCAGCTCCCTGCGTAATGAACGTATTGCCACCACTAGCGCTCGTGCCAAGGTCGATTGTTCCGGTGCCTCGCACCTCAATGGCAGCTCGATTGCCCCCGGTCGTTTCCTCGATGATGCAATCACGTAGGATCAGTTGGCCACCCAGAACGAGGATCGTGGGTGCATCGGTCGTATTGGTCAGAACCCACCCGTTTCGAATTTCTACTTGTCCCGCTTCCACAGTCAATGCAGGTGAGGCGCCATGAAGTGTGATCTGCCCATTCAATCCATCCAGGATCACCTGCACGTTGGGGTTGGCAGCGATGGACAAGCCGCTGTAGTCACCGGGGTTGGTTGCAAGAACGACATTGGTGGGCGAGGTCGCAACGATATTGCGAATGGCGTTGGCGACAGCAGCGATATTCGAACTGTTAACGTTGATGACGACTTGAGTGGACTGTGAAGCTTGGGAGGCCGTCGTCACCGCTGTTTGAAGGTCGGTTGCAAAAGTTGCCGAATCCGGTTCGACAACTATTGAATACGCTGCGACGGTGACGGTCACGGTGGTTTGGGACGAGAGTCCGCCAGCGTCTTGAATCGTGTAGGTAAAGCTGTCGGTACCCTGGAATCCAGGCACCGGGAGATAGGCTAGGCGGCTATTCCCTTCCAGAACCTGGACATCCCCGTTAACACCTTGCGTGTGTGAAAAAATGGTAAGCGCATCACTGTCTGGATCCGAGTCGTTTACCAATACAGCAGCGATGGCATATTCGGTTGCATTCTGGCTAACAACAATCTGATCCGGCCTCGCTGTCGGGGTTTGATTGACAACAGCTTGCATCAACTCCTTACCGAACTGAGCGTTGAATTGATCAAATATCAGCTTGTTGCCCAGCGAGGCTATAGAAGTCGGCGCGTAACCGAGTGGTCCGTTGTCAGGGTTGCTAACCATGTAGGTACCGAATGCAGTGCCATCGGACCTCCACAGCTCCTGTCCGTTGGTACCATCATCTGCTGTAAAATGGAAAATCCCCGCGACGCTGGATCGTTGGGAAGGGGCAATGGAAATACTGCTCGAGCCACTTCCGGGGCGAATATCCTTGACCATCCGCGTTCCTGCCAACGTGCCATCTGTCAGCCAGAGCTCCTGCCCAGTAGAAGTCGAACTACCGACAAAGTACAGTGTATTCCCAATAACGAACAAGGCACTCGGGTTGGTCGACGCGAGTCCTGGGGTTGCATCCATGACTACTGGGGGATTTGCAAGCAAGGTGTCGAACCTCCAAAGCTCGTAATCCCCGCCAGGGTTCTCAGGGTGCTCTGGGTTGGAATTGAAGTACCATGCAGCAAAGTATAGATCTGTCCCAACGCTGGTAAGCCAGGCTGGACCTCCAGAGGTCGCACCTACATAAATATCTAACAACAACTGCGTCCCTAGTGTTGTCCCGTCAGTTACCCATAGTTCCCTGCCCTCCGACCCATTGTCCGCGCTAAAATAGGCTTTGTTGCCAATCGTAACAAATCCGAATGCAGAGCTACCGCCAGCTCCCGGTTTGATATCCTTAAGCAGTACGGTGCCCGCTGCAGTTCCATCGCTTACCCAAAGCTCATCACCATATCCAAGCACGGGGTCATTGAATGTAAAAATAAGCCTATTGTTTACTGAGCCCCGCAAGGTGAGGGTTGAGGATCCGGACCCAACCGTCAGGTCTTTTATCAACACGGTACCTAAATCGGTTCCATCGGATTTCCATAATTCATTCCCATTCGTTCCATTGTTCGCTTCAAAAAAAATTGTGTTACCGACGGCCACGAATTGAGAAGGAAGCGAATGGCCAACTCCTGCCCTAATGTCCTTGACGATTGAAGTTCCAGCGGGAGTACCATCAGACTTCCAGAGTTCTCGCCCGTTGGATATAGACTGCGCAGCAAAATACGTCGTGGTCCCTATTGTCAAGAATTCTGCTGGGCTTGATGAATCGGAACCAGTATTGATATCCTTGAGCATAACAGTGCCTGAGCTTGTGCCATCGCTCACCCACGGTTCAGAACCTAAAAGCCCATCCAAGGCACTAAAAAATACTTTTGTACCATTGCTATAAATCTGGGATGGGAAACTCGATGAATTCCCTAACATTACGTCAATTCGGGTGATTTGATTGTTGCTCGGTTCGACAACATACATTTCGTTGTCTGGTCCACTGCCTACATACTCCACCGCAGCGAAGTAAAGTTTTTCATTAACATTTCGCAATCCTGAGGGTGATGAACTGACGGCACCTGTCCCAATGTCAGAAACCAACGAAGTACCGAAGGTTGTGCCGTCCGATTGCCACAATTCAAGTCCAAAGTCAGGATGGTTTGCGACAAAATAGACTTTGCCTGCAAATGACGTCAGCGAGTAAGGATGACTGCTTCCGCTTCCTGCCATAATATCTTTGACGATAGCCGCGCCACTCTCGAAGTTCCATTTCCAAAGCTCTCTACCTTCGGAAGCGGTTTCCGCGGTGAAGAACATATCGGAACCAACCACTGGAAACGGCCCGCCTCCAAAGGCGAGTGAATTGGATGCTCCAAAACTGATGTCAGTCATTCGGTACGAACCGCCAAGAGTGCCATCTGTACGCCAGAGTTCTCGGCCAAACGCATCACTAGCACCGAAATAAGCAACGTTTCCAACTACCGTAAAACTATCCGGCGCAGAACCGCCGGCACCAGGGTTCAGGTCGAATTTGGTCGCCCCAGTTGCTGTCGCGACCCAAAGTTCAATTTCGGTTCCAGTCTGCCCCTTAAATAACAACGTGCTTCCCATCGGTGTTAACTCAGTCGCCGCAAAGTTGCCACCGGTTAGAGCTGTTGTAAGTTTTACAGTTCCAGCCGCAGTTCCATCCGATCGCCAAAGTTGAGTAGACGCGCCGTCAAAAGCTGAAAAGAACAATGTTCCGTCGACGTTCGTCAGGTTTTGAGGTCCGGAACCATTCACTCCGACAACAATATCGCTAACCAAGGATGCCACGTTGGTGAACGGATCGTACTTCCACAACTCCGTTCCATTGCCTGTGGTCGTTGCGGAGAAAAATAAATTGCTACCAACTGCCGTAATGTAAAGCGGATTTGAGCTTCCAGACCCAACCTGTATATCTGCGATCCTTGTTGTTCCCAACACGGTACCATCCGTACGCCAAAGTTCCCTATCGAATCCCGCACCTCCGCTTCCGTTAAAGTACGTGAACCCAGCCAGACCAACAAAACCCACCGGGTTGCCCGGTATCGACGCAGCGTTCGAAAGTACGGTTGTGCCGTTCTGCGTGCCATCAGTCGCAACGAGAACTCGATTGCTACCACCCAGATTTGCCGAAAAAATTGTTTGCGACCCAAGCGAAGTGAATTCCGTTGGACCAGACGAATTTGGTAGAAGGTTAATGTCTTTAATCAAAGACACATCCGTAGCCAAAAGACAGCGATCTTCCATCTGTTCGATGAACATGCGGCGGCGACGGGTTCGATCCAGCCTCGACTTCCTTTTTTCAGTGAGTCGACGAATAAACTTGGAAATCTGCTTGCGTATAATAGTCATTGGTTAGGCCTATTTTCTATGGCTGTAGTGTGGGAAAGTTTGCAGGACATCCGAAGCGAAATGGCTGCTTCTCTCTATAATGCGAATGTTGTTCGCAATTTTTCTGATCAAAATCCGAAACTTTAGTTTTTCTTTCATCAACCTTTCAGGTCACCGACTCGTTCGCAATTTAGAGATTGGGAACGAGGGCCAACGAGGACCCTGAGAGCACATTCTGGGACAGACTCATGTGTTCTTTTTTCGACGCAGTCTGCCCCACGCTCCCGTACATAAACATACGGCAACTAGGATTAACGAACCCGGCTCGGGAACCGCAGTCACAGTGAGCACGCTCGACATCGCATAGAACGAATGTTGCTGATCGTTTTCCAAAAGAGATTGAAACACCCATCCACCTGCGATGGTGCCTGATGAGTTACCTACTGCCGAGGCACTCGGGCTGCCCAAATAGCGGAGTCCAAAAAAATCAACCTTCACCCCGTCGGTACTCGTTCCTGTAAAAACTGTGGCGAAATCTTCCACTCCGACTTGGTTGAATCGTATGGGACTCACCAAAGTCCCGTCCCATAGATCGGCGTTGTTGGTTGCATTGAGTTGCCCTTGCAAATTGTATATCGGTACGCCAACAGACGTATTAAAATTTGTTCCTGTATTGTCCCGAGCATCGACGGTTGCTGTCGATCCGATCACTGTCCAAGTCGTATTTAAAGCAGATAGCACCGCATTCTGATTCGCTTGAGCAGTTACAAAGCTGTTGTATACAGCAATATCCGAAGACAGCGCATCGCGAGTGCCGCTGGTCACAAAGACCAATCGGTACTGATCGCCGATGTTCAGCCCAGGGGGCGAAATAACGATATCGGCAAACGCACCTTGGCAGCAGACCAGGACCAACAGGGCAAAAGTTAACTTGATTGTTTTGAACATCATTCGAGTACCTCTTCTAAAATGGATGAATTTCCCGCAATCACTACCTGCTCGTTCCCAAGCTCCAACTTGGGAACGCCGCCCTCGCCGACTCGACTCTTGCTACGTCGCCGATGGCCAGAGCTTTCGTCAACGCCACTTCATTCCCATCCCCTGCGGAATAGCTGATCTGGAAGTAGGCTAGGCGTGCGAATCGTTGCACTCCGACTGGACTGCTTTTTTATCGCGAGGTTAGGAACAATGGTCTGTTTCTTGCCGTGATTCTTGTTGTGGTGTCCACAGCGGGACGCGGAGGGTTTGGTCTTCTCTTTACAAAGACGAGGAACAAACCGAAAAAAACCAAAGAATCTAGAAATAACGAAAAAACAACTCGCAGAATGCAGAATGCGGAATGCAGAAGTGTCCATTGTCCAAGGCTCTGTTTTCGCGACACCAAATGGTTCGCTTCTTCGATCGTCGTTGAGTACTAGCCTTCCAGCCCGCACGCTAACGTGTTGCGGCTCAAAGTGAGTGCCGTTTGGCTTCACGCCAGGGGTTATGACCATCTATTTCTAGAGTCATGGTAAAAATCCCCCGAGTAAAACTCGGGGGCATTTCACCGCCCCTTTGTGTTGGAGCATTTCTCGATTGCGGCATGGGCGTTTGCTTTCCATTCAGATGAGCCAAATGAGTCGAAATAAATGCGCAAAAAACATTGCAAAACGAAACAGCCAAGGTCTAATGACTGTTCCAATGTAACAGACCGCGTTTTGCCTGCCGACAACTCCCACGGTCCGTTCCAAGCCTTTGGTCCCCTCCACACCATAGAAATAATTCTGGATGATTAATCTATCGAGAGAAGCCCGGCAACGCGTGGGCCGTGGCAGCAATGACGTGGTCGAACCAGAATCGCATTGGGAGGAAGCCAGTCGCGTCGCGGAACTGGCCAAATCCCACGATTTTCTGCTCGCATTCGTCAACGCCAAGCTCCCGTCTCAACTTCGTCGGCACTTGGGTGCGTCGGATATTGTGCAAAGTGTCCTGTTCATCGTAAGCCGACGGCATGCGACTTTTCGCGGTGATACAGAAGAAGCTTTCCGTGCCTGGATTCTTCAGATCGCTAGACACAAAATCATCGACGGCATTCGCAGGTTTCGCTCGCGTTCAGGTCGTCCGCCCGCTCTGGTCGCACCGTTGCATTCCGCACTCACCGACGAGGAAACTCCCAGCGTTTGTTTGTCGCTGGCTGAAGATGCGCGAACCCTGATCTTTGCGGTCAATGAGCTTCCATCGGTCGTTCGCGAGATTGTGACTCTGCGCTACGCTCAAAACTTGACCTTCGAACAAATCAGTGCACAACTCCATTTGCCCGTCTCAACTTGTCGACGTCATTGGCTCAAGGGATGTGAGGAACTAAAAAAACGTCTCGGCAACTTGTTGCCATGAGTCGCGATGACCAACGCGATCTTGACGAAGAAGCACTCCTCAAAGAAGCGGAAGCGTACGATGCAAGCTTGCGTGGCATAGGACCAACGCCCGCTGACTTCGCCGAAAAACATAGCGACTTGGCGGCTGTCTTTCGCTTGCTGAACGATATTTTCGAATCACCTACGGCAATGGCAAAGGAGAGGACACCCGACGCATCGGTTACGCTGCCGACCAAGCTTGATCGATTTCGAATCGTATCCGTCCTTGGGCAGGGAGGGTTTTCAACCGTCTATCGGGCGTTTGACGAAGTCTTGGTGCGAGATGTAGCGATTAAAGTGGTCCCCTGCCAATTCGATGCGAATGCTGGTCAGTCGGATCACCGCTTGGTGGAAGCCCGAGCTGCGGCTCGCCTTAGTCATGTGAACATCGTGCCACTGTACGAAGTGCATCAAGAAAAGGATGCGGTGTATCTGGTTTCCGAATTCTGTGATGGTCCAACGCTCGGCACCTGGCTTCGCGAACATACCGGACCGCTACAACCTGACCTGGCCGCTGAGATTGTTTTGCGGCTTACAGAAGCAGTCGCACACGCGCATTCCCGAGGTTTGATTCATCGCGATATCAAACCTGGCAACATACTGTTGGGGCCAACCGAAGAGCGCAACAGCATATTGGGTTTTACGCCACGCTTAACCGATTTTGGATTGGTACGCGATCTGCGTGAAAGCAACTTGACGGCATCGTCCAGTGCGATAGCCGGTACTTGCGAATACATGCCGCCCGAACAGATTCTCGGCGCAGAACAGTCAGCGTTAGCCGAGGGGGACGTTTATGCGCTCGGCGTATTGTTTTACCGCTTGTTGACGGGACGCATGCCACATGCGGGGGACACCACCGTTGCATTGCTACAAAACATCTGCACACAGGAACCAGTTCGACCACGTGGGTGGGAAAAAAAGATCCCTCGGGACCTGGAAGCGATCTGCCTTAAATGCTTGTCCAAAAAAGTCGACGGTCGCTACGCATCGGCTATGGAACTATCCGATGACATCGTGCGTTGGAAGCAGGGACGAAGCGTCGTTGCACGTCCGCAACCGTTTTGGGAACGCAGCCTGGGAGCCATACGCAGGTCGCCGATCGAATCTGCGTTGATTGCTTCCGTACTATGGATCGCAACCACGGCAGCCATCATCCAGGCTCAGTCGAACTACAAACTGACTCATCAAGGAGAAGATCTACGTCAGTCCCTTGCAATATCGCGAGAACGAGAGGAACGTGCGTTGGCGGCGGAGAAGGTGGCGACTGAGGCGCTCAAGGAGGCTAGCCTTCAACGAGCAAAAGCCGAGGCGAGTCAGCTCTTGGCAATGGAAGCGGACTATCGTGCGAACTTGGTCCGCGGCTTTGAAGCGTTGCAACAAGGTAAGCTTGTCGAAGCTCGAACCATCGCTGCGAAGATTCAACGTGATGCCCAGGACGCTATCCCACTGGGTACAGATCTGGGGATTCTAAATGCTCTGGCGGCTCGAGTTTCGATTCCGTTGGCCAGCCATATCGGGCCAGTACACGAAGTCGTGGCCATTCCAGGTTCCCCACTCGTTGTTTCCGCGGGTGACGATGGTGTTGTGCGATTCCACGACCGTCGCGATGGCCGGACGTTGCAGGAAATGTTCATGGGTGAGCGCACGCGGGTGCATGCACTGGCTTGCACCAACGATGGGAGACAGTTGGCGATAGGCTTTGCAACCCAACAGGAAACCGACGCTGACAATTCCATTAAAATCGTTGAATTGGAGAGCGGGGAAACGATACTGGACTGGACTGGATTTCCGTCAACGGTCGAATCGGTCGCCTTCTCGCCGAACGGAAAGCGACTTGCGATTGGATGTCGTTATGAGCCCATCCTCATTCGATCGGTTCTCGATGCGCAGGATAGCATTTCGCTCCCATCGGATCGCAGAAATGCAGAGGTTCTATTTTCACCCGATGGCAACCAAGTCCTCGCCTTCGACGCTCGCTATCACTTGTGCTTGTACGATTCGCATAGCGGTGCGGTTCTGCAGGAAATGAAATGCCAGGATCAACCGCATCACTTGGCTTGGTCCGCCGATGGTCGCTGGATCGCGGTTAGCAATTTCCACAACCCCTTTGTATTGCTTTTTCAATCTAAGGACCTGTCGACTCGTCGAGTCTTACTTGCCCAACCCTTTGGTGGCACCAATTGCATTGCGTTTAGCCCCAGTAGTGATCGACTGATCGCAGGCTTGCGCAGCGGCCATGTGGTCTCATGGAATCTGGCTGGCATTACGGGCGATTTGCCACGAGTAGATTCTCCGCCGGCGCATTCCTATGAGCACCAAGTAGCACCCATCAACGCATCGATTTCCGCGATCGCTTGCCTTGCTGATGGTCGCGTCATTTGTGGCGGAGAGAATGGCTCGGTGGACTTATGCACATTGACGAAAGCTCACCATTCATTTTCCGCACTAGATGTGATTGCGACACGATCCGCTATCCTGACTGGTGACGGCCAGACGATCTTGATGGGAACGGCTAACGGCAGCTTATTAACATTCAATGTCAACACGAGTCAAATTCAGACCATCATTCCACCCAATGGTGGTGGCTTAGGAAAATTGGCGTTGTCATCCGACCAGACTTTGCTGGGGTTGGGATGGGAGAACGGCAATGCAGGATTGATGGCATTACAGGAGCGAAGAGTAGTACATCCACGTGTGGAAAGTGATCAACTCATTACACCAAAACTCTCCAATCTAGTGGATCTCCATTTTGAGCCCGATTCCAGCCGACTGATCCTGTTCCGAGACTCGGGTCAACTTCAAGTTTGGGAATACTCCAGTACCAAGAAAGAGGCACAGATATCTTCGTCTCAAGTCGCGATTAGGGCTTCTTGGCAAACGGAGAGGCTCGGTGATGCGGTCTGTTACATTCCCGAGCTTGACAAACTGGTATATGGCGGATCCGCGGAAAGCGTTTATCAAGTTGGCAATGGAATTCCGGAGCAAGTCTTAATCGATAACTGTTCTGAGGTTTCGAGTCTGTTGTATGATTCCACTCGCCAAGTTCTCATTAGTGGGCACGCCAACGGCATCATCCAACAGCACAAACTAACTGGCGAACTCTTAGCGGTTTCAAGGCACGCAGGCGTGCCAATATTGCCTTCGTCCAATTCGATGGATGTGACCAAACTGGCTCTTTCTCCAGATGGTCGCAATCTCATTTCAGGCAATGTCGAAGGCGAATTGCGAATCTGGGATGCGAGTGATTTGTCTTCCATAGGTACAATTCAAGCAGCCGATGGAAAAGGCAAGATTTCGGATCTCTGCTTCTCGAACGATGGCAAACGACTGTTGTTTCACCAAGTCGTTCCAGAAGGGGCAACGTATGGCGGAGTTCATGTGCTTAATTTGGAATAAGAACATTCCTCATACCAGTAAAGCCCATGGTCGCGAGTCGCACGTGTGGCACGCGATGCACGACAGCCGCGTGTGGCACGCGATGCACCCCAACCGCGTGTGGCACGCGATGCACCCCAACCGCGTGTGGCACGCCCAAAGAGAAACGTGGGCGTGGTCAGGCGAGATGTGCTGGCCTTGCCCGGATGGATCGAGGATGTCCAAGGTTTATAGCAGCGCCCACGCCCTTCGCATACTCAGGGACGTGCCACACGCTGAACGCATACTCAGGGACGCGCCACACGCTGAACGCATACTCAGGGACGTGCCACACGCTGAACGCATACTCAGGGACGCGCCACACGCTGAACGCATACTCAGGGACGAGCCACACGTTGTACGACTAGCCTTTGAGCCAATGTGCCGCTTGAAGTGCGTAGTAACTCAAAACGCTAGTCGCGCCTGCACGCCGAAACGCCAGGAGACTTTCCAAGACGCATTCCCGCTCTTGGATGGCGCCATTTTGGCTTGCGAACTTGAGCATCGCATATTCGCCAGAGACTTGGTAAGCCGCAACTGGAACGTGGAAGGCATCATGGATTCGTCGAATGATATCCAAGAACGGCATGCCTGGCTTGACCATCACGATGTCGGCTCCCTCGCTCAAGTCCATAGCAACTTCGCGAAGGGCTTCATCCGAGTTAGCAGGATCCATTTGATAGGTTTTCTTATCCCCTTTGCCAAAGTTGCTGGCCGATCCGACGGCGTCTCGAAACGGACCGTAAAACGACGAAGCGTATTTGGCCGCGTAGGACATAATCACAACGTCTTGATAGCCCGCTTCGTCAAGCGACTTGCGGATGGCTCCGATTCGACCATCCATCATGTCCGAGGGGGCAATCACGGTTGCGCCGGCGGCAGCTTGATTGATGGCCTGTTGGCAAAGGACGACGGTTGTTTCGTCGTTGGCAATGACTCCATCGATCAAGAGGCCATCGTGACCATGCGAAGTGTAAGGGTCCAGGGCCACATCGCACACGATACCCATCGAGGAACCGAGCTTTTCCGACACGGCACGGGTTGCGCGGCAAATAAGGTTATCAGGATCGAACGAGTGTTTGCCATCCTCCGTTTTTTTGTCGGGAGGGGTCACGGGAAAAATGGCGATAGAAGCAACGCCGAGCGCCGCCGCTTGTTCGGCTGCTTGCACGACCAAATCGACGCTCAGCCGCTCCACACCCGGCATGCTTGCAATGGGTTGTCGCTGGTTTTTGCCGTCGATCACGAAAACAGGCCAAATGAAATTACTAGCGGAAAAATGCGTTTCTCGTAACATATCTCGGAGCCACGGCCAACGGCGATTTCGCCTCATGCGAGTTTCTGGAAAGGAACCATAGCAGTTGAAATCAGTCATTGGCATTGGCTGGGTAGAAAAAAAGGGCGGTTCGAGATAAACTGCTTTAAGGCGAGCGACTGCTCGCCTTAAAAGAGACTCTATCCTCCCACGTAATGCAAGACGAGGTCTTCCATGCTCTGCCGCCTGTTCCAGTCTGCTTCTTTTTCTTGTCTTTTCGCCTGTGCGTATTTGGGAGCTGTCGTAGCCGATGATCCCAAGCCAGCGAACCAAGCGGTAGTACGAAACGAAAATGCGACCCCACCAAGTGTCCCGTCCGGAGAGGGCTGGACGTCGCTATTCTCAGGAAAAGATTTGTCAGGCTGGACGCAACGCAATGGATGGGCCGTTTATCGAATCGATGGGGATAGCATTCTCGGCACAACCGCCAAGAACAGCCCCAATTCCTTTTTGTGTTCGGATAAAGAGTATTCCGATTTTGAACTACGTTTCGAAGTGAAAGTGGATCCAGCCTTGAACTCGGGAATACAGATCCGATCCAAGAGCCTTCCCGAGAAAGATAATGGCCGCGTCCATGGGCCGCAGGTAGAAATCATGCGAGGACCAGGTGAGTCCGGTTATGTTTATGGCGAGGCAACGGGGAGAAATTGGATTTCCCCAACTCAACCGACCCACGAAAATCACAAGAACGATCAGTGGAATCAGTACCACGTTCGTGCCGTTGGAACTCGAATTCAGACTTGGATCAACGGAAAGCTGATCGAAGACATCACCGATCCTCAATCGTTTCTGTCCGGATTCATCGGCCTGCAAGTGCATGGCATCGGAAAGGACCAAGGACCATTTAAGGTCCAGTGGCGCAAAATCGATATTCGCGATCTCTCGAAAAAATAATGAGTTGCATCATCATGAAGATTCGCTTGAACAATCCCATTATTTTAGGCTTGGGCATGTGCGTTTCATTGTTGGCTGCGGGGTGCAAACCGGCGATTCCTCCTGCGGCCCTGTATGAACCAAACTATCTGTACGCGCATGCACTGGAGATCAAGGAAGATATCAAATTGGACCAGCCCCTTTCGGATTCGCAAGAATTGTTGAACGAATGGTTTGGAACACTCGACGAACCAAAATTGCCGCCGCTTTTTGCCGAAGATGACTACAAAGAGCTTTTGTCGATATCGAACATAGAGAAAGCTGCTGGGCCACCCCCGAGCAGCGTCGAACCGGGCGAAAAAGGCTTGTACAGGCAGCTTTGTGCCTCATGCCACGGTGAGTCAGGCCAAGGCCGAGGCCCGGTCGCCGCATCTCAAAATCCTTATCCTCGCGAATTTCGTCACGGCATTTTTAAGTACAAGAGTACTGCCAGAAAGAATAAACCGATCAAGGCCGACATCGCACGAGCGCTTCGCAAAGGGATGTCAGGCTCCCAGATGCCTTTGTTCAATAAACTGCCCGACGAAAAAATTGATGCGCTCGTAGACTACGTCATCTTTCTATCGATTCGTGGTGAATTCGAGCGCAAACTTCTGTTTGCGGCCGCATACGATCTCGATTTGGAAAAGGATCGCATCTATAACGTTTCGCTCAAGAACAGCGCCGAGGCGGAACCCAAGAAAGTGTTGCAATCGGAGATCGAAACGGCCACCGAGATTCTCACCGGAATTGCAGACGCATGGGTGGAAGCGGTGGATGGAGTAGAAGAGTTTGAAAAGCCTGACTTCCCGTTGTTCGGTTCCGAAACGGCAGACAACCGCTCCGAACTCTTGGAATCCATTGCCAAAGGGAGAAAGCTATTCTTGAGCGAAGAAGCTGCCTGCGCCAAATGCCATGGAGAATCGGCGCGCGGTGAAGGAAAACAGCTCCCTGACTACGATGATTGGACCAAGGATTGGACTTCGAAGATTGATTTGGACCCTAAGAAGTTGGATGATTTGTTGCCACTCATGGCTCGCGGCGGTATGAAGCCGCAACCGCTCGTTCCGCGAAACATTGTTGAAGGTAAGTTTCGGGGAGGACGCGAGCCGATGGACATTTATCGCCGAATCCGTTACGGCATTCTAGGCGCACCAATGCCCGCGGCAGCCATCATCAAGTCGAGCGACGACAAGGGAATACGCGAGGAAGACATTTGGCATTTGGTCAACTACGTTTTGTCGATTGTTGAACCAGAAGTGGTACCACCATCGCTTGAGGTGACGAAGAAATCGTAATGGTCAAGTTTGACTTCAGGTTACGTGTTAACAAAAAGTACGCATTTAAAAAAATAGGCCGGACAGAGTCCGGCCTACTTTTTTCTTGTGAATGAGCTTCAACTACTCGGCCAATGCTTTTTCGATGACAGCGATCATTTCTTTCGAATCCGGTTTCACCGCAGTCTTAAAGCGACCGACTACATTTCCTTTGCGATCGACGACGAACTTTTCAAAGTTCCAGCCTACAGGACCTTTGCCAGCGGGTTTCGCGTCTTGTTCGGTCAGGTAGGCAAACAACTCGCAAGCCTTTTCTTTGCCTTCATCTTTGACGTTAACTTTTTCGAGCATGTCGAAGGACACTTTGTAAGTGCTGGTGCAGAATTCTCGAATTTCTTTGCTCGTGCCAGCTTCTTGACCACCAAATTGATTGCAAGGCACGCCGACGATGACCAGTCCCTTGTCGCTGTAGGTCTCGTGAAGTTTTTGCAACGCGGAGT
>JBBRJI010000047.1:0-15007 GCA_038219625.1 Pirellulales bacterium
CATAGACGCGCGAGTACTGAAATGCGGGGAGCGAAATCGCCGCTCCTGCAAGCGTGGCGGATTGAACAAACGTTCGACGGTTGAGTTTGAGCGGCATGGCGATTCTCTGGCGGGGTTTTGTGGGTGGCTTCCTTTTCGAAACGTCAATTTTACCGAAATTGGGATTGCAAGTAGGTGACACCCGGCGAAAATCGCGAAAAATGCAATCCGCATTGGGTTCAAACTCCAAACCACATCGGGCCAAATCAGAATGGAACTGCCTCGAGTCATTCGCGTTAGCCAATATTTTGCGGCAACCCCCACCGTCGACATTCAAGCGGCTTTGGATGTCGAATTTTTGAAGGTGCGCGATAAGATCCAGGCGGGTGATCGCATTGCAGTTGGCGTTGGAAGTCGCGGAATCACGCACCTCGCGAAAATCGTCCTTTCCGTACTTGATCAAATCCGCAAGTTGGGAGCGACGCCATTCATTATTCCCGCCATGGGAAGTCATGGTGGGGCAACTCCGCAAGGCCAACGTGAGGTCCTTGCCACTTATGGGATCACCGAAGACTCAATGCAGTGTTCCATTCGGGATTCCGTGGAAGTTCGGCAAGTCGGTGTTTCCAACGACTTAGTACCAGCTTATTGCAGTTCCGACGCCCTGGATGCCGACGGAATCTTTCTCATCAATCGAATCAAGCCGCATACGGATTTTTTTGGCTCATTGGGTAGTGGGTTGATCAAGATGTGTGTCATCGGTTTGGGGAAGCGGACCGGCGCTACGGCGATGCATCTCGCGGCTACCCAATTTGGCTACGAAAAGATCATTCGCGGACTGGCTAGCGTTGTGCTTCAAAACACCCATGTTTTAGGTGGCGTTGCAATTGTCGAAAACCAATTCCATGATACGGCTCGACTTCTTGTCGTACCCAAAGAAGAAATGGAGACCGCGGAAACCGACTTGCTGCGTGAAGCCAAGTCGTTGATGCCGATGTTGCCATTTGATGAAATCGATTTGTTGATTGTTGACCAAATCGGCAAGAACATCAGTGGTGCCGGGATGGACCCGAATGTGATCAACCGCAGCATTCACGGTTACGACAGCCTTCCCATGCGAGGTGATCGCTCGGCACCTTTCATACGCAGGATATTTGTCCGAGGATTGAGCACGGAGACACATGGAAACGCCATTGGCGTCGGCATGGCCGATGCGACGACGACACGACTTGTTCATGCCACCGACGCTCAGGTCACCAACATCAACGCTCTCACGTCGCTAACTCCTCAAAGTGCGAAGGTCCCAATTTCATTTGCAACAGATCGCGAAGCGATCGAAGGGATGCTTGCCTCGCTGCCACTCGCGGACGCACACAACGCAAAAATCGTTCGCATACTCGATACGCTTTCGGTTGCCGATATGCAAATCTCTGAGTCACTCTGGTCCGAATGTAGAGCCTCAGGCAACTTGAAAGCGCTCAGCGAATTGCGGGAGATTGAATTCGATGCGGGTGGAAATCTCGTTGATTGATTACCATTCATTGTAGGGATTTGATAAAGGCCTTGAAATTGGCACGAAACGGCTCGGCAAGGTCATCGATCTTGTCGCTGTTCTTGGCGTTGGAATCCGCCCAGGTTACCCAATAAGACCCGCTATTCGTCTTTGCCATGTGTCATTCCTTGAGTTAGCCCTGAATAAATGACTTTGCGACGTATCCGTTAGGTGGTAACCCGACCCAAAGGGCGTTCTGTTGGTTCGGGTAGTGCAAATGGAATTCCCAAAGGGGTTGCTGAATAACCAGACCTCGCGAATTGGAGTAGTGCCAAACAAGTCCGTCAATCAGAAAGCCAACGTGCTTCTTGGGAACATTTTCAAGGGACGTTGTCCCTTTGCGAGTAACGAAATTTTGACTAGCACTCACGAAAACAATTCCTCTGAAACCCGTGCTTGCAGGCTTGATCTGCTCTTGGTCGCGGCAGCGATCGAATAATTCGTGTACTCGCAGATTCGCGCCAAAGTTCTTCTTGCCAGTCGCTGACTTGCAGTTGTAGCCAAAACTCAATTGCAAAGCGTGACACACAAAATGGGCACAGTGGTTATCCGAAGAGCTCGTATATCCATTAAGGCAGATCTCGGTTATGGTTTTTCCCAACCAACTATCCAACTGAGAAACAGAAATCATGTCAGACCTCCTGCCTTGGTATGCATTTGTGTCGCGATAAAAGTGGATTTGAACCTACGCGTCATCTCTTCAATGGACTCTTGAACAATCAAATAGGGTATCGTACGCAGGACGATAAAGTTGCTTAAAAAATTAGGAAAAAGTGAGATTGCTTCTTGAACTGGCACTTCCCTCGAGTGCAACCCATAGAAATGGATCCTGTATCGTGCTTCGGCGTAAAGTCGACGGCATGACAATGCCCCCGAGTTTACTCGGGGGATGCTTACCATAACTCTAGAGCGGACTTGGAACCCGCTATTGGTGCTCGCGAGCTAATTTTGCCTTGAGCCAAAGTGCATTGCCGACGACCGTAACGTCGCTTGCCCCCATCGCAAATGCAGCCCAAAGCGGACCGCTTTCACCGAGCAACCCAAATGCTGCAAGTGGAATCGCTAAGGCGTTGTAAAAGAATGCAAAAAACAGACTCTGCTTAATGGTTCTAAGCGTGGCGCGCGATAACTGAATCAGCTCCGGTACCGCATTGACTCGTTCGCCTGGGATCACCACTGCGGCGGCTTCGATGGCGACATTGGTTCCCGACGCCAACGCCACCCCCAGGCCTGAGGCGGCTAAGGCTGCGGCGTCGTTAAGACCGTCACCCACCATGATCACATCGCTTCCTAACGACTGAATGTGTGCCGCTTTCGATTCGGGCGTCGCACCGTAGACGACATTTTGAGAATCCAGTCCAAGTTCCTTCGCGATTGCAAGAGCTGTCTCTTTTTTGTCTCCTGAAAGCATCGAGACGATGATCCCAGATCGTTTCAGCGCATCCAGGGCTTGCGCGGCATCCTCGCGCAGTCGATCCGCGAGTGTCAAAGTTCCAATGCATAGTCCATCCACCAACACTTGTGAGGTTGCGTGCTCATCGCGATCCACGACAATGATTCGACCCTCCACATCGCCTTGAACACCTCGGCCTGGAATGGATTGGAAGCTCGCAACGGGCAAGAGAGCAAGACCACGGGCTTTGGCTTCCTTTACAATGGCTTTGCCGATTGGATGCTCGCTGGGTGCTTCGACCGAAGCGGCAAGCTGTAGCAGAACATCTTGAGTGTAGCCAGCGTTGGCGGAAATCGCTGCCAGGATGGGTCTGCCATTGGTGAGGGTACCTGTCTTGTCAAAAACAACTCTGCGAGCTCGCCCGATTCGTTCCAGTGCTTCCGCGTTTCGGATCAGAATTCCTCGTTGGCTAGCGGCACCCGTCCCCACCATGATAGCCATGGGTGTTGCCAATCCCAAAGCACAAGGGCAGGAAATGATCAACACGGTCACTGCAGCGATAATCCCTTTGGAAAAATCACCGGCAAGCCACCAACCGATCAACGTCATTGCGGCGATCAAGAGTACGGTCGGTACGAAGACCGATGACACTTGGTCCGCGAGCCGTTGGATGGGCGCACGGCTGGTTTGGGCTTTTTGGACGAGTTGAGCAATCCGAGAAATGGTGGTATGCCGACCATCGACAGTCGTCTCGATGATCAGACGTCCTGTTGTGTTCATGGACCCTGCAACCACGGTTTCACCTGGCCGTTTTTCGACGGGGATCGATTCGCCAGTGACGATCGATTGATCGACTGCCGATTCGCCTTCAATAACGATACCATCGACTGCGATTCGGCCGCCCGGTCGAACGATCAGTTTCCATCCGACCTGGACCTCGGCGCTAGGTACGATTCGGGTCGTGCCATCCTTGTCCAGAATCTCACCTGTCTCAGGTTGCAACCGCAGCAGTTCGCGCACGGAACTGCTTGCTTTGGCACTTGCGCGGGCTTCGAACCAGTGTCCTAGGCTGACGATTCCCAAAAGCCCTGAGGCTTCGGCAAAATAGGTTGGCAAATCTAGTTTCAAGAACATGACCAATGTCGAGTAGACAAAGGCTGTAGTCGCACCGATAGAAATGAGGGTATCCATGTTCGTCGTTCCACGAACCGCTGCTTTCCAAGCCGATTTGTAGAATTCGAGACCGGCAAACAGGATAATCACCAAGGCCCCCGCGAACATAGTCCAAGGCATCCATGGGCCATGCCAGTGCATGGCGGTTGCGGTCCAGTGAAGCGTCTCCAAGGGAGCCCAGAGCCCAATTCCGACAATCGCTCGATTGCGCCAAGTGCGTTCGTTGGATTGTTGCTGTCGTTCGATATCGCTTTGGTCGTTTCCATTCTCGTTGGTCGGTATCCATTCCGCTTGGAAGCCGCGTCCCTCAACGGTCCCAATAACCGATGCGGGTTGCAGATCGCGTCCAACGATTTCCGCCACGCCAGACGCAAAGCTTACGCTAGCGGAAGAAACATCGGTACGCGCCTCAAGAGCACGTTGAATACCTGCCGCGCATCCGGTGCACGTCATGCCCGTGATTCGAAGGCGCAATCCGTCCGAATTCGATGGGATCGAAGGGGCAACGCTGTGGTATTCTGACGTGGATAGGATCGGCAACTTGGTCAAGCGGCACCCTTGGGTGGAATGGAGAATGTGTAAAGGCGAGGGGCAGTTTGAATTCTACCTATAAACTGGGTGACACGCTCTGATGTACGGGTGGCACGCTCTGAGGTACGAAGGGCGTGGTGAATCGCTAGAGTCATTTGCCACACTTCCCACGCCCATCGCTAATCGCGCTAATCGCTTTGAGCGTGCCACACGGTGGCTTGGCCTAGTAATCTTCTGTCTGCCGATCTACTAAGTACGTTGTATCATCTGTGCGATTAGCCTATCTCGAAGAACGACTCCGACCAATTGCCCAGCAGGATTCACAATGCGACCAAGCTTGGTGTCTTGCGATACCATTTTATTTAGGACAGCAATTTGGCCATCGCTTTCTTCGAACGTAGAAACGGCTCGAAGCTTTGGGCGATCCACCGCGTAGAGTAAGTCTGTCGCTTCGTAGTAGCCAACCAACCGTTTGTCTCGCGAGTGCAAAACCGGCAGGATGGGCTGATTCGACTTGAGCATAACTTGTTTGGCCTCTTCCATCGGGAGGTCAAGCGCCACGCTTCGAAGCCCGCGCAGCGGCATGCAATATCGGGAAATGGGGTCACTACCGTAAGCGAACATATTTTGAACAAGGTCTCGCTGAACGGACTCGAGCAAGCCGGCTTGTTCGCCCTCTTCGAGAACTTGTCGCAACTCCCGTCTCGCTAGGGCTGGTCTTACTTTGAGCGGCTCCTCACCCAATATACGTTGCAACCATCGGCTTATGAAGTAGAGCGCCCAAGTTAGTGGTAGGGCTACGACCGTCAATGCGAACAAAGGCCAACCCGCTTTTCGAAGGAGCCGATTCGGCATTTGATGGAACAGACTCTTCGGCAATAGTTCGCAAAAAATGAACAAGATCGGTGTCGTCAATAGGCTCACGATCACATTGAGTCGAGCATCGTCGTAACCGAAGAGCTCGACGACGAACCACGCAACCCCCACCGGCACCGCGTAGTTCGCGACGGTATTTCCAACTAGCAACGTGGAAACGAACAATCCCGGGTGATTGGTTAGCCACAACAGTCCGCGTGAAACTTTGGAACCATCGACGGCATCGAGCACCAGTCGAACCCGTGGTACACGATAGAGGCCCGTCTCGACTCCACTGCAGAACGCGCTAAGCATGCACGCGCACACCAGGACTATTATCGCAATAGTCATTCGATCCCTCCCGATTCGTCTTCGGAAATGTCGATTTCAGAACTTGTGATCTGGACAAACATCTCGCTTCTGCGGGGAACTTCGGTCACTTGAAGTGTAAACGTACCCCAGGCCACTCGGTCCCCGACCTCGGCCAGTCGTCTCAACTGGCTTTGTAGAACGCCGGCAATGGTCGCGTCACGCGTCTCCGGCAATTTAATACCGAGCGATCGTTCCAATTGCTTGATGCGAGTGGCTCCGGTCACTTCCCATTTTGCCTCTCCTGTTTTCGCAAACAATGGTCGGCCCATGGTATTGATCGCATCGGATGGGCTGGCAAAAATCGCCTCGATGATGTCCT
This sequence comes from Pirellulales bacterium, assembly GCA_038219625.1. Lineage (GTDB taxonomy): Bacteria > Planctomycetota > Planctomycetia > Pirellulales > Pirellulaceae > JBKCUI01. The sequence continues at coordinate 6,175 of JBBRJI010000047.1, forward strand.
CAAAAAAAAGCACGCCGATAGTGTCGCCTCGTTCGTTGACAACGATCGCAACCTTCAAATCCAGTTTCAGCAACTGCTGAAGGACATTGGCTAAATTCGCACACCAAGGGATGTAATGTGCTGGTTGCGAAGTTGGAGGCGTTTTTTGCCCAATCGCCTTTCGAAGTTGCTCGATCGTGGTGGTTGCGGTCACTTCATTATCGACGGGGGATAGAATCAAAGCGATTCGCCGTTTGCTTTCGTCAGCCCATTCTTTGCCTTGTTCCGTAATCCACTCTTCGATTTGCTGGCTTGACGAAGGTAGAGAAATAGAAGCGAATTGGCTTTTCGGATGCATCCATTCTTGAGCCTGAATATTGGAAAGCTGGAGCGTGTTCTGCAGGATGCCTTTTTCCAAATCAATCATTTTGGAATCGGTTTCGCTCAGCTCAATCGCACGTTCGAGATCGGATGTTTCCAGCACGGACTCCGGTATCAATCCAGGCCAAATCAGTCGGCGACATATATCATTGATCATATGCATGGCTTTTCCAAAGGGGAGTACGGCACGCATGATCCCAAGCATCGGCAACGAAATGAAGCGACTGATTTTTAGTGGGGCAAGGACACCAACGCTTTTGGGCAAAAGCTCACCAAAAAGAATGACACTTGCCACCGTCACAAAGGCGATCAAGAATGTCCAACCCGGACCAACATCAGGTCCAGCGAGCGATGTCGTCAACACGTTGGCGCAGGCGAAGAAAGTGATGTTGATGGCCAGATTGCACAGCAGGATGCATGTCAACAGGTGAGATGCGTTGCTTAGCAGTCGGACGATCGCCCGATCCGAGCTTCGCGAAGAATCCAGTTTCAGGCGTTGGGCCGAGGTGAGAGAGAACAACGCAGCTTCGCTAGCCGAAAAAAGTGCCGAAAGAAAAAGCATCCCAATTAAAGCGAGCGGCACAAAAAGCCATGCTAGCGGGCTAATGGGACTGACGGCTGGATCTAACGGCAACTTCGGACTCCTTTACTCGGCATCGGCTAGATGTCATTCTTCATCCGCCGTTCTCGATCTCCCAAAGGCAAAGTCAAATTCGCTCAACGCCGGAACCATCATAGCAGCAGTCGCGAACGCATACGAAAGCGATACTACGCTAAAAACTGCCAACTCTTGATCTCGCAAAATGAAACTGGTGATCGCGAAGAAGGTCAGGAACGGAAGTAGGAAAGAACTAATGGTAATCGCCGGTGATGGATTTCGGCTTCCCAATGCTAGGTAGAGCCCGATTCCGCCCCCAAGTATGATGAACAAAAATGGTGCCAGTTGCCTACCGAAGGAACCGCGAAACATGAGCATGATGAGCATGCACGTCGCAACTCCTAGAAACAGAAAGAACACCGTTCCGAGACTGGTGCCAATCGCAACTCGGCTTTGAGCGTAAATCATTCCGCAATGGATGCCCAGCATTGTTACAAATAGGTCCATCACGATCAAAGTGATCAACGTGAAAACCAAATTCTCGGTCGTCATTGCCGATTGTGCCCAAAGGTACACACACAGAAGCAGCGGTGCGACGACCATCTCTTTTGTCACATACAAGACACCGAATATTTTCCCGAACAAGAATTCACGCGGACTGATCTCTGTGACCAGCAGCAAATCTAAGGCACCGCCATCTCGCTCATTCGTAACTGAGTTGACTGCCAAAGCATTGATGATAATGAGCGACAGAACGAAGAAAGGGGCAAGCAGAGACACGGTGGTTGGAACCAGCTCGTCCCGGTAGGTCGTTTCCTGCAACGCATAGCCATTCAATACAAACTGCCGAATACCGAACGCAACCATCAACCCAAACGCTAAATAGGCAAGTCGAATTAATAGTACCTTGCGTCCATAAGCCCAAGTTCTCATCTCCCGCCAAAGCACGGGATTATTCCAAACCCTTCGTGGGGCTCGGCTTTTCCTAGCCTTGACTTGCCTTTGCGGTTTTCCTGTTTTCATTAGGCCATCAGCGGTCGTGTCGGCTGCATTGCTTTTAGGCGATTCGACCTCGGGTTCCTCGGCCTCGAAATTCCCACCGCGTCGTTCGCGAGACGGGTTCCAAATTCGAAGCATGCGGATGGAAAGCAGGGTCAGAGCCAAGGATAATCCGAGTAAGGCCAAGCCCGAGAGCATGGCGTTTCCCCCAGGAAGCCCAATCGGCAAGACACTTTCGGAGGCGATGGGTTGTGTTACATCCATGATGGCTCGAAGAGGACTAAGCAATTTTGCAATCTTGGATGGTAAGACGCCCGCGGAACCGCTTGCCAAAACTTCACAAATGGCAATCCAAAGGGCGATAATCAGTGTCGTGACAGTAATCGACTGAAAGGTCTTTTCACGCCAAAATGCAATCGTGGCACCAAGTGTCGCGCTAGCCACCAGTGCACAGCAAGTTAACCAAGAGCATGCGACGACTTGTTCCAGGGAAACTCCACCGAGTAGAGTCACCGAAAAAACGATCGGCAAAGAGGCAAGAAAAGCATTCATGGTCGTTAGCAATCCGGCTCCAATTTTGCCAACAACCATCTCCCTGTTCGAAAGCGAGGTCATCAACAAGAGAATCAGAGTTTGCTTGTCTTTTTCTTGGCTGACTGCGATGGTTCCGGCCAAGGCCGCCATGAACAGCAAAACGATCAGTTGGAAGGGTGCAACCAGTTGGAAAATAAGAACGCCGAAACGGGCCAAATCACCTGGGTTTTGGACCGGTTGAATGCCTGCCAATAGCAACCACGTCGTACAAATGATCCCGAAGAGCATCATCGCAAATACGACTCGGCTTACAAAATGCCTACCTCGACGGGGTAATGTGGCTATTTCACGTTGGAATATTGGACCGATCATGTGACCGAGTTTAATGCGGATTCCAACTGCTGACCATTAGCCGTCCTTCTCTTAAGGGGAAATCGGAAAATGGAGCGAGGAATTCTTGGGTGGTTCTGGATTTGATGGAGAGGAGGGTGCATACGTGCCGAGAAGCAGTAAAGTTGTCCTAGTTTTGCCCTCTTCGCCGAAAATGCGAAAGTGGCAGCAAATCGCGAAGGTTAAAAAGATGAGTTATCTACAGCATTGGAAATTGTCTCGTTCCCCTTTTTCGGTTGGTCCGAATGGTCGGGGCGTTTTTACGGGTGGGACGATCGAAGAAGCCTTAGCTCGAAGCGATTTTCTTGTTTCGCAAGAAAAGCGACTTGGACTGGTGATTGGTCCATCTGGAGTTGGCAAAACCACTTTTTTGAACTACTTTTGCAGGGTCCGAAATTCAAAAAACCCTCGGGAAAAACTAGCGTTGATCGATTTGCGGTGCGCAGACTGCGACACGGTCCCTAACCGCATTTTAAACGGTTTTTCTCTCGAGTCCGATGCCCAAGTCTCAACGCAAGACTGTTGGTTGAGAATCAACGACCATTTGTTTGCAGAATCGGCCATTGGACACCGGACCATTCTGATTTTGGATAATGGACACGATGTCAATGACGACGTTTACCAAGGGATATCGCAACTTTGGAGTTCGCCAAACCGTTGGAGCATGTTGATGAGTCTGGATGACGAATCCATCGTCAACCTTCCACGGTGGATCCTGGATCAATGCGAACTGAAAATTGACCTACCGAGTTGGGATCTAGGGCAAACCGCGGACTATTTCGATTTCGCGTTACATCAGGTTGGGCGAGACGTCAACATTTTCAACGGTCAAGCAATAACGCGAATCCAAGAGTTAAGCGATGGAATCCCTAGGAAAATCGCTCAAATCTCGGAATTGGCGTTAGTCGCGGGTGCGGTTCGCCGGTCCGAAAGAGTGACTTCCGAATTGGTGGATCAGGTCTGCGACGAATTTACAGTCTCCGTCGGCGGGAAATTCCCAACAAACTTTGAAGGTCAGAGATTGAATGCTGGTTAATTCGAGCAAGAATTGAAGTAGGTCCAATGGAACGCAATGGAGTTGCGAATCGCACTAGGGTTCGATTGCGGGACTTGGATTAACCAGGAACAGGAACAAGCCAGAACCTCGCTCGCAAGTGAACTTTCCTAAATTGCGAGTTGTCGGTATTGTCTTGGAAGCAATCCTTGAACGGTAGTACGCGTTCGAAACAACGAATGGGGCGTCCGCCAACTATGACTACAAAAACCACTCATAACTTTACGATCGAACAAGCGAGAGCCATGCTTCCGCTGCTTCGGCTTATTGTCACGGATATTTCACTTTCGCACCGTGAACTGACGGAACGAAAATCCAATCTCCGACGAATGTTGCGTCGCAACGAAGGCAAGGCACGCTTTCAAGTTTACGACGCCGAGATCACTGAGATACAGGAAGATCTTAAAAACGAAACAGCCCATCTCGAGGATTACGTGAGTGAGCTGGAACAACTAGGAGTGATCTTGCGTTCCGCGCATGACGGCATCGTTGACTTCCCGACCGTGGTTGACGATATGCCTGCGTACTATACTTGGCAAATGGAACAACAGGACATTGTTGACTTCCATCGCGCCGATGAATCCACCGCCGACCGTAAATCCATTTACGACTAGTGCTTCTTCCATCCAAAATTTGGGGGTTTCGAAAGTCGCCAAGAGTTGTAGCGGAACTCGCCAAGAGTTTCGAAAGTCGCCGAAAGCCTACGCGGCTTCCGCTACGCAAGAACCCCAACTCTTGGGCGGGAAGAAACAGTAGCACTTGCGTTGGCGTCGCAACGATGTTCCCAGTCTCTTGCCGCTCGCCCTAAAGATCGACGGGCTCATTGTCGTTGTTGCCAAGTGATCCGTCCGTAATCAAGTATGCTTTGTTTTCGTGATCGAGCGTAATTGCCGAGACCATATCCGAATTGCCGAGGAAAATGGGTTTCAGCCAAGAGTTGTCGGAGTACTTGCATCGGATGGAAACGGTAACCGTAGCGGTCGATGTCGTAAAAACGGTCGGTGTGACCGTGATTATCGCGTTGCGAACACCGGTTGCATTCAAAATCTGCGTGGCCTTGGCTACTACTTGAACTGGGGTCTTGCCAGGGACAATTCCCACGCGGGCCGCCTCATATGCGGCCTGCTCGATCGAGTGCCGGGCGTACATAAAGCGTGCGAACTCAAAGCCCGACAAGAGGATCGTAAAGAATAAACCGCTGCAAATTGCGAATTCGATCGTGAAGGCACCGATCCGGCGATTTTGTTTGCGAAATCGACTTCGACTTCGAGTTTGGTTGCTTGCTTGAAGGGTCCGCATGATCTACTCGGTAAGCATATTCGGAAGTGTCGTAGCGATCATGCGAAAGGCCGCGTCGAGCGAAGCTGCATTTGGGGCAACATAGCATTGTCCACCGCCCGCTTGCGCAACTCGCTGCATCAACGCTACGTCCGCTTGAGCGCTAAATGCAATGGTGTGAATTCGAATATTCTTTTCGCGGGCGATGGTCGCAAGTACGACCGGATCGTCTCCTTGAGTTACTACGCCATCGGTCAAAAGAACAATACTCTTGCAAGATGTCACTCTGGACAGGTTGGGATCCGTCAGCGCGTTGACTCCTTCACGTAGACCGGCAGCGATGTTGGTGTTTCCGATGAGCGGCTGGGTGGCCAATTGGTTCAGCTTTTGAACTAAAGTCGTATAGTCGGTCGTCAACGGTTGATCGATGGACGCAACCACCGACGTCCATATTCCGAAGGTGAAATTGCTGGAATACGAAGCCAGAGAGACTCGAGTCTTGATCGGTGCTTCGTTGAGAACGTTGGCGAAAACGTTAACCGCAGACGTCAAGGAAGCCCATCGACTATCGGTCGCGTGCGGCAGTTTGAAATAGTTTTGGATGGGCGATTTGCCTGCAAGATCTCCTGGATACTCAAAGGTCGTTGAACCCAACGACCAAGCCATCGAACCTGATCGATCAACGACCAAGCAAACATCCATATCGATGCGCGTGGAGACAGCAGATTGCTCCGAGGTAAAGGATGTCACCCCCATCATCTGTGGAAGCAGTAAGGTTGGGATTCCACCACTCACCATCTTGCTTAAATTAGATTTGACCCTTACGGAATTCGTGACAACGCTTGAGTTCGAGCTGGTTTGACTAAAAGAATAGGTACCATTCGTGTTTCCCGTCGACGTACCTATTTCGATATCACTATCGACCAAAACAACCGGTCGGCCGGCAACGCGATGCAAAGCCGCGATGGTTGTCGCGGCTTGCCTTGCTTGCGCCTGCGATTGGGATTGTCCTAGCATCACCAGTGCTGCCTTGGCGGCAGCGTCGGTTGCCAATCTTTGCTCGGACCGAACCAACTCCATGTAAGCGATGTTGATACTTAGGCCAGCCAATGCAACCAAAGCAAAAAAGGCTGCGCCTGCAAGTATCATAATCGATCCACGGCGCGACCGACGTCGGAAACGCGTTTTCCGATTCCGTCTGTTCTCTACTGTCTTGGTAGGTAAACTTCGTATTGTCATTTGAAAAACTCTCTATCTATTCCCGAAGCATGAAAGCGTCGACGGTAATGGTTCCTTGATCTTGGAGCACAAATCGCGTTGGCGAATTGGATGCCCAAGGCACCTCAACTCGAATTCGAACTTGCGTGCCAACGGATTGCGATAGTAAATCGCTCGGCGTGATGCTTACGGTAGCACCACTGACTCGGCGCTGAGTGAGCATGGTTTGGCATCGAGCTGAGACATCCGCATTGCTGCTGGTACTACGGGCAGCCATTCGAGCCCCCTCGTAGGCTACGATCACCGCAGACTGCCTCAGGAAAATCCTTTGGCAAACTTCGATCGTCCCCAGAACGAGGATGAGCATGACAGGCAACACAAATGCGAGCTCGACGGATGCCAAACCGCTTCGACCGCAGTCACAACCTTTTCTCTTGAGTACCTTCGATGGAATGTTCATATCGGGGATTTCATTGTTACGATTGCATTTGGACACATAGGGCTACTGAGGCAGACTCGATGGATCGTCGGACAGGGAGGTTGCGTTCACCATTCCAATATCGACCACGAACAACGCGTCATTAAAATCCAAGTCACCGCCGCCGACGATGTCTTCGAAACCAACTAGGACGTAAGGTGAATTGGGCATTACGAAGGCGACAACGTGCTGTATACCGTCACCATTCTTGCTAATGTCGTTCCATAACCATGCGAGGTTGTGGTTGGTCTGCCCCGAATCTCTCCACTTGTTGAACGCATTCGAAATCAAAAAGAAGTCCAGTTGCCAACCGTTGCCTCCCTTGCCTATCTCAACAAAGTCCCCCTTGCGGACTGGCTCATTGACCGTCCTGGATCCGGTTCCGATCGATGCGTTTGGAAAAATGACTTTTGGCGTTCCAGGAGTTGGGCTACCGGCTGGTGTAAAAGCAAATCCAAGCGTATTGCGGTATCCTGCACCCTCAGCCAGAAAGTACACACGAATCGTTTCAGGGCATTCTTGTCGAAGAAACAACTTCGACGAGTCCAATCGAAAGCCGGTAGCGTTGGTGAAAACCACGCTCTCAGACAAGTTATCGTTGATGATCGGTTGGAACTTTGGGAGCCATTGACTATTGAACGTGGCCGCACGCGAATCGGATCCCGTGACTTGCACATTCCCAGCGACCGGCAAGTTCAAAGGAACCGGAGTTGCTTGGGGACTAGCTGGAGTACCAGCTTGGGTTGCCCCGCTTGATCCCAGAAACGCAAAGCAAAGAGCCAAGCCTTTGCACAGTGATAATTTCATTGCAGTACCTCGTGAAGCAAGTTCAAAGTTCATTCAACGTCTTGAGAGCCCAGCGGACGTCACTCATTGAACAATAGCTTTTTTTTCTTAGGAACGCTGGCAATGGTAGAAATCCTTCCCAGTTCGCATAAAACCACAAAGCCGCAAGCCCTTGCGTTCTTCATTGCGTCCCGGCTGCACGCAGCATGTTTTCGGTTTCCCGCACTCAGCCCTTAAAGGATTAGAGCCGCAACTGAGAAATGCCCCCTCACCAAGGTAGGTAAAATGCCCCCGAGTAAAACTCTAGAAATAGACTGCTCGCATCTTGGTATTGACACGATGAGTTGCTTTTTTCTATCGATGGACTTGGCCTAGGAGGGCCAGACAGACCCAATCACTCAATGGAAACGGACTTCAAAACATGAAAAAATCGAATTGGCTACCTCTCGCCGCAGGAGTATTGTTGACTTTCGGATGTGGGAAAAGCCCAGACATCGCTAGCACCGATCCAGCATCCGCCACAAAAATTGCCAGCACCAAGAACGGCTCAGGCCTGACAACTCCAAGCGATCCAAAAGAAGTAGTACGACTCTTTTTGGATAGCATGCGACAAGGCAATGGAGCGCAGCTCTCGTCGTTGCTCTCCTCACTCGCTCGCGAAGAAATCAAACGAAAGCAGCTCGAGATCGCGCCACTCGGTTCGCCGTTAGCAACGTTTCAAATTGTCGAAGCTGCAGAACAGGACGGTGGCATGCTCGTTTCAAGCACATGGACTGAGCCCCCTGAACAACCTGGTCAGCCGGCGACTGAGCTTGAGGTCGTCTGGGAATTGCGCAAGGAAACAGAAGGCTGGCGAATTTGCGGAATGGCGGTCGACCCAAAGAACGGTGACGAAATACAAATCGTGGATTTTGAAAAACTGGAGCCAGAGCAACCGACGCACGAACCACAACGAGTGGCCTCGTTGCCCAACGCTCCTGTCGCGAACGTAGGAAATGCCGGAAATACCGGCGCGCTAGGCGGCAACTTCCCGCCAAACTCCCCTCAAATTAACAGTTCGGTCCCTAATAACGTTTCTCCGGGAAATTTCCCGCCCGCAACGATCTATGGACAGGCTCCAACCTATGGACAGGCTCCA
>JBBRJI010000048.1:0-14917 GCA_038219625.1 Pirellulales bacterium
TTGCCAAGCCCCATGTCGTCGGCCAGGCATGCACCCGCTCCCCAGGCCGCCAACCTGCCCAACCATTGGAATCCCTCCAATTGGTAGTCTCTCAACTCTCCTTGAAACGTGTCCGGCAAGGCTAGAGTCAGCGCAGTGGAATCCTTCCATCGTTCGACACATTTCTTCCAATGGTTGTCGGCACGAATCGAAAAAACTTCGCCAAGTTCTTCCAAGGCAGCTATTCGAATACTGGGAAATCGCAGCTTATCTTGACGTCGTTCGGAATACATACCAAGTTGATTGAGCTTACGCCGCAGTTCATCGGTTAGAGCCAAGAACTGTCCATCGCTCAATGCAACAAAGCGTGATGGACTTGCTTCCATGAGCTCAATCAACTTCATCATGTCGAGCGTTAACTCTTGGTCGATCTGAAGCGAACCTGATACCGCAAACCAATCTCTGTCCTTCTTGATATGTAGCTGCATCATCGACGGGGAGGCTTCCTTAGTTACTCGAAAACTCTTTCCGTGTGGCCAATAAACGGTCACCTTTTGAGTATCGACCAGTGGCTTAAGTTGCAGCAAGAACTCCAACGATTCTTCGATGGAGGCCAGTTCGAAGTCGATTTGGTCGCTCGCAAAAGACGCGAGGATCGGGCATAACTCGAGAATCTCTTGAACGCGGGAAATCTCATCTCGGAACGATCGCTGGGTCGACATGGCTTTGCCTTGGATCTCCGTCATGAGATTTTTACTGCCAAGCCCTGGACGATAGTAAGGGCCATTCGCACCGAACGGCTGTACGTGCATTTGAATCGACATTCCAGCCCCTTTGCGGGATAGATGCAAATGCGTGCGCGAGTCCGCCTCAATCGCTTTGCCCGCAGCCGCCATTCCGCTGATTTCAGAATGAATCGGTATCAAGGTTGCTATCGATTGGAGCGTTTCCACAACGGCCGGTAAACTTTGATCAGGCAATAGAAGCTCATCCCCAATAATACGATGTATTTCTCGATGTCGCGGTGAATAGATGTAGACTCCTACGCGATTAGGTGTCTCCGGAATGAATAAAACATCGTCTTCGTCTGGCACCGGCTCTAGGCAAATTCGAATCATTCCTTTGTGACGCTGAACCAACATGTTTAAATCGCGTTTTACAAGCTCGATGGATTGACTCCGATCGGTTGCTGAGAAGATTAGCGGATGACCAATCAACGCTTCGGCAGCAGAGCTGATTTTGAATTCATAAGCCGTGTCTGGATATCGACTATAACTGTCGAATTGCGATTTCGGTTGAAGCGTACGAACGAGAGCACGGTCTTGGTCGGTGAGGAACGCAAGGGGAGTCGAAGCCTTTTGACTTTCATAGAGTCTCTTGAGTGATACCCGTTGGCCCACCGTCCAGCCAACTTTACTTCTCTTTTAAATAAACGGGACAAGCTTGAAATCGGTCACGCTTGGCAGGAATTCCCAGACGAGTCGTTCGCTGGAATCGTCCTTTGCAGGAGTGTTGGATTCCACCAGTTTACGAAGTGCGTTTAGCGGCCTTAGCCAGACCGGTTCGGCTTGAATCAATTCCAGCAACGATGGCCGTTGACTGACCTCAAGCTCAAACGCAACGTCGTCGGGAGTCTGGGTGGAGTTATTGGCCGGGACCGCGTTCAATTTCTTCAGTTGCTTTGTGGCTTCCGATTGAAGCCAATGGAAACCGAGCGCACGATATATGCTTTCCATCACTTGAATGTCTTGCACTTTGACGGGGCACTTGGACTCAGGAACGAGCCAACTCCAAAGATAGAACGCGACCAATTGCGTGAGGAGAGTCGTTTTCGTGGACACTCGATCGCTTACCTTCTCTGAGAACGTCATCGAGGATTGAGCGCCTTCCTGGAATTCTATTGCGTCTCTTAGCAGTCCGCCCAGGTGGTCGTATTCATCCGACCAATCCTGAAACATGATGCCTGCGATGTCCAAAACCTTTTTTCGAGAGGCGGGCGAATTCTGAGGAAAATAGAGCAGAGCATGCATGACTCCCGGTAACTGATCGATTGCCACTTTCCTCCTTCCGGTAATCTTGCGAATCGACTTGATTGCGATTTCGAACTCGATCATAGCCTGGCCCCAATTCCCGGCAAGCAAAGACTGGCAAGCTATCAGCTCTGGATACCTCCCATTGGTCTTGTTCGCCAGTTCTTGCAAGGCTTTGGCATCGCCGGTCGCCAAATAGACCGAAGTCAACGTAGAGACTAGTGGCCCGTCTGAATCAGTCAGTTCAAAGGGAAAGGCCGAAGCCAATTGCATCAATTGCTTGTCACCGAACCCGGTAACATAGCTGTTTGACAATGCATCACTGAGATAGTACTGCTGGAGCGGTTTCGATAGACGGCTGAATATCTCCATATTGAACGGATTCAATACATTGCACGAATGCTCGGACCCTGCCAAGACTACTCGGGTATATATTCCGGTATTGCGAATCGCACCAAGGTCATTCCTGTAGAAAGCGATTCGCAAATCTCGGGTGCGACGCCCGCAATATCCAAAAGCGTATAAATTTTGGTTCGTTTTCTTTGCTTCTTGGACAAAGGCTGCGAACGCTTCGAACGTCTTGTCGCGAATGGAATCATGGACGACAAAGTCCTGTAGATCTTTATGGACAACCATGCCTGCCGTCTTGGTGTCGAACAGAAGTCCGTCCCGGATCAAGGCGGCAATTACTGAGTTTATGCCGTCGAGCGAGACAGAAAATTCTTTGGACACATGGTTGTTTAGCTCCGCAATCAACTCCGGGAATTGGAGCCGTCCAATGGGTTCATGCACGATTGACCAGAGCTGCAAGACTCGACGGGTTGACGCGGGCAAAACTCGATATTGTTCGATTAGCATCAGGTTAATAGTACCCTTTTTTCGCCGATGTGAATACGCAATGTGCCTCGCAATCAGCGATGTCCATGGCGGTAGGTGACAATACTCGCAGCGATTGTTCGCGCGACTTCGCACTGGCCTTTGAGTAGCAACATCCATGGAATGATTAAGACTGAATGAGTCGACGTGCTCGGGCTTGGAGAATGGTCACGAAGTGAAGAGCAGCCAAGTACCGATCGTATTCGGGCTGCTCGATTTCAGTGAGCGTTTCAGCGTTGGCTTTGGCTGCAAGTTCGTCGACACGCCCTTGCATCGCTTCGTCAGCTTTTAGAGCGACGATTTTTCGTGCCGCTTCTTTCGTAAGGCATTCTGCGAAGGGTTCGATGATTTGATCCAGTCCAGCAGCTTCAAGTACAACTCGAAACTCATTCCCAAAAACCCCTTGTCGCTACCTCGCACATCCACCTCCCAATCGTAGACCTTCCGCGTGCTTAAAGCCCAAATGGATCCGGTGGAGGACCTGGATCCGATGGAGGAACTGGATCTGGTGCAGGATCTGGATCTGGCGAGATCGCGTTGATGGCTTGAACTTGTTGCATTGGTCCACGTTCTGTTAACAAAGTCGTTTCGGACTCAAACTTCAATTTCTTGGAAAACGCCGGAACCATGCAAAGGTTTTTATTCGCCGGGAAAGTTACCTTTACACTGACCATACCAGTAGTTTCAAGTACAGGGTTAGGTGAAACCGTGAGGCTTGCCCCTGTGACCCGCATCACGCTCAGAATGGCGTTCGCCTTGGCTTCTGCTTCAGCCACGGTTGCACCTGGGACAATGATGTGACGAGCTGCTTCGTAGGATGCATTTTCTGCCAAGTGTCGAAGCATGTTAATGCGAGCAAATTCAATCCCCGATGCAAACAACAACATCATCATTGGCAGGACGATTGCAAATTCAACGGAATGCGCACCCTTGCGGAGTTTTGCAGCTTCGAATCGTTGTTGTAGTTTCTTGGCACGGGGCATAAAGATCACTCAGCTTATTAACTAGCGTGAAATCAAAATCGGCAATTGACGGGCAATATCTTGGAATATCTGCTTTAGATCGGATGCGTTGGCTGCATGGTAGTGTTTGCCGTGGCCTATGGCAGCAACTTGTTGCATGGTTGCTTGATCGGCTTCGTCCGAAAACGTGATTGTAAAGATCATGATGTCATAAGCTGTCGCTAGTTTCGCCCCGCCGACCGGGTCGCTTCCAGTGGTTTCGATGCCATCGGTCAAAACGATCAAGACCTTTGTTGCGAATGGCCGAGAGTTGGTTATATATGCTTCAACTCCGCGGGCAATCCCTCCTTCGATGTTGGTGCTACCCAAGTCAGAATGCTCCGTGTAGGAATCGAGTGCAGCCTTGATTTTTTTGTAATCTGTAGTCAACGTTTGATCGAGAATATTGTCGTGATTGTAGGTGGTCAATGCGATGAATTCGTTGGCTGGAGAATTATTCATCTCAGTGAGAAAGACGTTTACAGCCGCCACCGCATCTCGCCATCGACTCGGATTCGGAGCTGGGTCGCCAAAGGACCAACCCTTCGGGGCTGCCTTTGGAAACGGTGGAAAAACCGCGGTCTCATTCGATGCGTAGGCCATGGAACCCGATCGGTCTAATACCAATGAAATGTCCATTTCGATTTGGTTAGCACGAGAAGTCTGAGAGGCGTTGATCGTTGGGGAAGAGAAGAAGAGTGGCAGCGGAAGCTTAACCGGGCCGCTAAACGAATCAGCGTCGCGTCGCGCTGTCACCTCAACTGCGTTTGGATATTTGCCACCGGCTGAAAAACTATATCGGTTCGAAACGTCATCGCGAGTCGATTCACCGAACACGATGTCGCCACTGCCTAACAACAATGGACTTCCACCCACCGTATTGCGATTTGTGGCGGTCCTTGCGACGGCAATCGCACTCGTTTTGTTGTTGGTTGTTGCAAACTCTCGGCTGGCTGCTCTCGATGCCGCATCGGCTGCAATGTACATCTCCGTTCGATTGAGTTGCAGATAGGCAATGTTGATTGCGAATGCTGCTATAATCAAAACCACCGGCAGCATGATGGCGAATAAGGGCACGACCGCACCCGTTCGACAGACGAGAGCCCTTGGTTTTGAAGCAAAAAAGGTTCTGTGCGTTTTGACCATGTTTAGTATTCCTTCATCATTTCAACGTTCCCAGTCAACGTTCGAGAACTGTATAAACTGCTCGGAATAACGGAGTTGCTTTTGCAAGGAACCGAAACGGACACGCGAACAAATGTTCCATAGGGGGCAGACTGAAAGTCGCTCGGAGTAACGCTTATGCTCGAGTTTTGAATGTGTCTTGGCGTTAAGATCTGGTTCGCCGCATTTTCTACATCCGAGGACTTCGTCGTCGGCACAATTGCAACGCGTGCCCCTTCGTATGCAGCCATTTCCAGAGACTGCTGCAAAAAGATCATCGAGCAAGCCTCGATCGAGCCAAACAAGATCAGAACGAAAACGGGCAGCAGGATCGCGAATTCAACCACGGCCGCTCCCCGCTTGTTTTGTTGCATCAATCCCTTCATATTTGTAATACTCTTCCAAAAAGACGTCGGAACAATGAACCGATCACAGACTTCGCCCACCGAATGGTTTAAGGCTACCTAAACTATTGCTTACGAAGGAAAGGAAAATTGTCCTGGATTGCATTGTTTTGCGGATAAGAGAGAACACCGAGTGTTACAATCCGAAGAGTTTAACTAACTGGGCCCTTGCCAACCTAAAGTCACCCAATGAAGTTTCCGATTGTATGACTCATGTCGCTAATACGTTTCAACAACAGGGCGCAAACTCAATTTTGAGTAGCGTTTTGCGCATGATTTTTTTACGGCCGCATTGGCCGCCGTCTTTCAAGGCGCCTTTGGCTTCACGCCAGGGGTTATGTCCATCTAATCTAGCGGTATGGTAAATATCCCCCGAGTAAAACTCGGGGGCATTTCACCGCCCCTTGGTTATGCTGTGGCGACTACCGAGATTCTGCGGATTTCCTGGGACGTTGCCGGATCGCGTCCGGTGGAAGAGAGAACCTCCTTCGTCCCGATGAGAGATCGTCTAACGAAAGGTCGAATTCGCTTATGGATTCCACGGACGGTGTTTCTGGATCAGTTGATTCGGAGATGGAAGTTGTGGTGGCACTTTCAACTTCATCCACACCGGTGGTTGGACTACCTTGACGGCGTAGCTGCAAGACTTGAACGTATTCCGCCCCAAAAAACAAAATGGAAATTCCGTAGTAGCACCAAAGCAAGATCGCGATAAACGAACCTACCGCACCATAAGCAGACGAGTATCGCATGCCTATTAAGAAGACGCCTAAGACCTCGCGGCCCAGTTCCCAAATACATGATGCTAACAATCCACCGCGAATCGCGTCACTCCAACATACATAGCGCTTCGGCAACCATCGGTAGACCAAAGAAAACAACAGCCCGTTGGCGATAACATTGGAGCCGAGTTCGAAGAAGCCCAACAAGTAATTCATGCCTGGGACCGTCGACGTGGTGAGCGATCGAAACTGGGCCATCACCATCCCAGCCGCGAACATTACCAAGATAGCTCCTCCAAGTGCTGCTAGCATCAAAAAGGCAAGGAACCGACTTTTCATCACTCGATAGATGGTGCGCCGGACATCAGCATCTTTTTGAACTGGGATGCGAAAGATACGGTCAAATCCACGATCGATCTGGGCAAAAATGCCAATCGCAGCCAAGGTGGCGGCTAAAAAGCCAAATGGACCGCTAACAATGGAGTGATTTTGAAGCGAGGTTAATACCTGCTCAATTTGCTTCTTGATGATAGGTGATGCGTGAGTCTCCACCATGTTCAGGATTTGTTCTTCGGCCTTCTTGCCTGTCGTTGAAAATTGCAAGAAGATCCCGAAGCCCGAAGTGAGCACTAGCATCATCGGAAATAACGAAAGCGCCAGATAATAGGCGACGGAGGCGGCCAAAGAGCTAGCATCATCTTCACTCCAACGAATGCCCGCATCGCGCAAGTTTGGAAAAAAATTCCGGATCCAATGCTTGCCGGATTTAACAACGGCAGTTTGGACTTCTGTCAGGCGTTCGAATTCCAGGCTCTTTATTGGGTTGGACATGGCCTCATCTTAGGATTCTCTGTCGCTGGATGCTATAGAAATTCGAATGCAAGCATTGGTCAACGTATTCAAGTGGCGCGGTGGTCCCCGCCCTGAACTTTGTCGCTTTTTGCTCCGCAAAAGTGCGTTCACGCGGCACACTTTCGCGGGAGCGAAAGGCGACAATAATAAAATCACAGGCTCTGAGCGTGCCACACGGTGGCTTGGTACCTTTCTGTCTGCCCCTCGCCTTAATACTTGAGCCGCGAGGCAATTCATTCGTCGGAGACTCAAGTCGACGGAGCGACTTGACTACGTTATTGGGTTGCCAAAAACGCATAAAGGTCGGCCACTTCGGCAGGGGACTTGTCATGGAGGAGCCCTGATGGCATCAGCGATTCTGTCGAATACGCCTTGTCCTCGATACTCTCTTGGTTGATGCGAACAATGGCCCCGGTGGCGGTTTGCAGCGTGATTCCGTCTGCTGCGTTGTAAACCAACATGCCTGTGAAGATCTCGCCATCGACGGTCAAAACCCGTATCGGCTTGTACCGATCCGAAATATCACGACTAGGTTCAAAGATCGCCTTTGCAAGATCGTGGCGAGAAAAGCGTTTTGCGACTCCAACCAAGCTTGGTCCAAGGGAGCTCTGTCCACCATGGCACAAAACGCATTTTTCCTGATGCAGAATTTGCCCTCTTTTTGCGTCTCCCGAAATGGCGTTTGCCGCATCCTGCAGCGTTCGCCAGTCAAAGGTTGTTTGAGGTCGCGTCAATTTCGAAATCGATTCAGCCTCAAGGTAGGCTTCAAAGTAGGGCTCCCAATCTTGCCACGCTTCACCGGAGGGGGGAGGATTTTTGAAATTCAGTTTTCCTGCAACGGCTCTCACCCTCGCCAAGACGGCCGCGCGGGGCAAGGTACTCACGGCATTCATTGTAACCGAGACGACGCAGGCCAAGGTGGGCCACTCGCGTCGAGCGTCCACGAGTTGAAGCACGCTAAGCCCCATCCAGCCTGAAGTCCACAGATTCCGATCGTTGCTCTCTAAGGCTGACAAGAATAGTTCGTAATCGGAGTCGATTGGATTGGCGGATAGCAAATCTGCTGCGGCAGGGCGAAGACTGGCTACGACAGTGCTTGCCCGAATTGCCTTTGCGAATTCGTTATCAATGCCAGACTGGGCAGCAAACCGCAAGATGGGAACCGACCATTCGGTGGGCTCCGACTTCAAAAGGTGCCCTCGCATCTTTTTTCTAGCAGAAACTTGAACATCGAGAGGGAAAGCGGAGAGGAGGACCAAATCTTCCGGGCAGCATGGGACCGGCAATTCCACGAAAGCCGTACCCAATCCGGCGTCTCGCCGTAGAAGCGCAGCCACCAATTGTTGAAGTCGAATTGGCCATTGATTGTCCGTGTAAAGCCCTCTCGTTTTGACTTTGCGAACGATACCCGCCAAAGCGGAGGCTGTTTGATGGGTCGTGTCTGGCGTACGAGGATGCTGGCAATTGGCCGAACAGCAGAGAGCGTGAATATCGGACGTAGGATGGCTTTTGTCATCGATTTGCCCCAAGCAATAGGCTAGCGACTCTTGATCCTTGGGCTCAAGCATAGACAGAGTGCGCATGCATTCAGAGTGGACAAGCTGGCGGTCTGCTTCCTTCGCTTGCTTGGCGATGAACTTTACCCAACCGATCCATGCGACTCGGACATTTTCTGGGAGCTTCGATGCACCGAGCGCTTTGTAACCGTCGAGTACATCCGGCTGAGGGGGGTCCTGCTGTTGCGGTAACGAAAATCGACGCTGGCCTAAGGCCGATTGAAGCACGGTTAGGAATTCCAGGACATCGCGGGTTGTCCATTGCGGTTGGCTTTTAGGCACCCAACCAGCCAGGGCATCCAGCAATGGCGAGTCGATGGTCGACTGCGTTGTAGAAAAGAACTGTTTGGCTATTAAAAAATCCATTTGGTTATTGTCGGTTTTTTTGGCTAGCGGCGCCCCGGATCGAGCCAATGCCCAAAGCCATGTACGTCGCATGGCGTTTCCCGATTCAGTTTCCTCCACCCGAAGACTATTAGCGGAGTTGAATGTCAACTTCCTGACCCCGTATGCTTCCCAACGCAGTCTCTCGTCGGCACGTCCAAGATGCGGCTCCCAACTCGTTCGATCTTTGGAATCGGATTTAAAGGAGGCTGATGCATAGTCCATGGCAGCTAACGCATCCAATACCTTATTGTCGCTGGGAGCGATCGCTACGTTGCCTCTGCCGACTAGCCACCATCCGGCGGCCCGGGTGGATGGCGATGGAGCGCTAAGAGTTTTTTGAATCCTCGAGAATGGAATCGCAACGTTCAATCGTGTAAGTATTTGTGCACAACGGAGTTTTGCGGCGGCAACCACTTCTGGCTCCGCGGAAATCGGAATCTCACCTGAAATCGTTCCGAGAATTGCCTTCACGCCTGCCTTTTCGACATCGGGAAACCACTTCGATTCGGACCAAGAATCGAATGCGTTCCTGGCACAAAGCATGCGTTGCAACGATTCAGCTTGATTTCCAGAGACCAGACCTTTTGAGACGGACGCGGAAAACCATTCCGTCGACTTGGTTTCTCGCGCTGACCGGCTCGAGCTAACACGATAGACAGCACCGGTTGTTCCTCTTCCTCCAACGCAAATCAAAAGACTTCCGTCGACACCTACGCAAACATCGGTGGGGGCGAAACCGGTCGTGCCGCTGGGCTGCATGAACACTTCAGCGGGCACTTTGTTCGGGATACGCTTGCTCTCTTCTAGATTGCTCGATGGATAGACCGCAATCACTCGCCCAAATGTCCAGTCCAGCACAAAGACAGCATCATGATACTTTTTTGGAAAAACACGGTGCTGGTAGACAGCCACCCCTGTCGGTGAACCTCTTCCTAACTGAGCTAATACCAGAGGCATGGTAATGCGATGTTCTTCGTCCTTCCAAGATTGTCCGCACCAACCCGCATCGGAACCAGGCCCCAATACCATCACTCGGGTAGGACGGTACCACGGCAAAGTCGCTTCACGCTCGCAGTCGCTATCGAATGTTACAATTTGACCATCCGGCATGAAGTCAAAGTCATAGCAATTCCTCATTCCATGTGCCCAAACACCCCGTTTCGAAAAGTCGGGACTGATTCGCCAAATCGTTCCGCTACGGGCGCGCGGCACCGGACTGATAGGGTCATTTTGAAGTTTAGCAATATCGCGAGCAAAATTACCTGCGATCAAATACCAATAACCATCTGGTCCGCGTCGAATCGCGTGCGCAAAATGCTCGTCACCGGTGGGAAGTTCTAAGACCCGCTTTGGATTGGGATCCGCGACCAAATCGCCGTCGGAATCTTCGCTCAACCACAGCCCACCCTCGCTGACATAATAGAGTTTGCGCCCCTCAGACCATAACCCCTGCGCACCTTGCTTTGGATGACTGGACCAAAGCAGACTGCGATCGTATTTTCCATCGGCATCATCGTCTACCAAAGTCCGAATGTAACCTGGACCGGAGACAATGGGCCGCCCTAGTCCGTCCAGCGTCATGCAAAAGCAATCATGCACCATTGCATCGTCGGCAACCTTTTGAACCAAAAAACCGTCCGGAACGGTAAATGGAGAATCCTCTTCCCCTCGAACAAAACTCGCGATTACCATTGAGGTTACGACGAGCGCGACGGGCAGCATAAAAGAAAAAAACCAGGCTCTGGCGTGCGTACCGACGCTCGTTAAAACGTAGTCGACTGACCGCACATTCAAGTAACAGGTTTTCCACTCCATTGAAATCACCACAGCCAGAACTCCCAAAACGGACGTATTATGAGGAATTGAGGCAATGACGATTTCGCAACCCCAACAGTACAATATTAACCTTTTTGCATAATTTAAAAGCCCGAATCAACTATCCCTATCCAAATACTCGCTAATCGCGACATAATGCCCATGTGGCTAGCCTATTGCCAACGCCAACAACACTCGAGGCCATGCTTTGTCTGACGCAAATCCACACCTATTAAACTTTGCGTGTCCAAAGTGCCAGAAGAAACTGAAGGCACCTTCCAACCTAGCTGGACAAAAACTGGTTTGCCCTAAATGCTCATCACCCATTCGTGTTCCAGGTGTCGTCGAAACCAAGAACGACGACGACGAATGGCTTGCACTAAATGAGTCAAGCGAGCCTGCGAGCGCACCGACGCCGGAGAAACGACAAGCGACCAAACCGAAAGCGATAACGAGTGAACCAAGCTCTCCGCTTAAGCCACCCGAATCGGCCAAGCCACCCGAATCGGCCAAGCCACCCGAATCGGCCAAGCCACCCGAATCGGCCAAGCCACCCGAATCGGCCAAGGTGGATCCTGACGAATTCCGGTTGGCGCCTCCGGAAAAAAAAGACTCGAAGGTTCCTCCTCATCAATCGCAAAGCGTCGCCACTTACCAAACGACAGCTCGAAGAAGTGTTTTCGATGACGACCTGCCGGATCTGGCGCCCGTCGACGAAGCACCTGCCGCTTCCGCCGCCGAGCCAAAACAGAAATCGTCACAAGCGATCCCAGTTACGAAGCCCAAGTTGATTTTGCCGGACATTGCGTTGCCGGATCTCGACCTATCGGACATTCCACTCGCTCCCCTCGAAACACCCAAATCCCAAACCAGACAGCCAACCCAACCCAAAAAGCCAATGCTTGTTGGCTCGTTGGAAGAGATCACGCTTGAAAGTCCTGCGTTGATCGGACCCATGGCCTCCTTGGTGGACGAAGAATTTAGTTTTCCCTGCAAACTCTGCGGCAGTCTGCTTAGCTCGAGTCGATCTCGCATCGGTACGGATACACGTTGCCCGGACTGTTTTACGCAATTCAGCGTTCCAAGTCCGCCCCAGAAAAAGAAGTTGGTTGATGTCAAAATGGATGAGGATGTCGCACGTGTCACTTTTGCTCCGATCGACTCACAGAGCGTGCGAGGCACGAGCATTTCCACTGAAAAGTCCAAGGAAATTCTCGATAAGGCGGAGCAGACCATTGAGACCGAGCGCGAGGAATTTGATCATTTGAACGGGGCGTTCGACACCAAGCGCTGGCTAGGTTTTTTGTTCGGTTTCCTTCGTGACCCATTGGTTGTCGCGGCTGCGGTGGGAATTGGATTCCTAACCGGCGTCTGGCTGTTTTCGATCGCTGCAATGGGAACTTGGGTCAAATTGGACGCGACCCAGGTTCTTATCGCTAGGCTCGCTCTCCTGTGTGTGTTTTGCTTGCCGATCGCAGTGCTCATTAGCATGTGTGGAATTGCCATCTTGACCATGGCAGCCAACCGAGCGAGCAGAGTTGTCGAGTGGCCTTTCGCAAGGCTATCCGAGTCGGTAGGCGAATGCGTGATGGTAATTGTCTCGGTGATGGCGGCTAGTATTCCCGGCGGAATGATCGGTGCCGCATTTCGAGCCTTCAACTCGCATCCAATGGTCGGATTAGCTTTCGCCATCATTGGTATTTGGGGGCTCACTCCGATCCTGCTGCTCTGCATGATCGACAGCGGTTCCCTTTTCGAACCCTATTCCAAGGCCGTGTTCAGCTCTATCAAAAGTCGGCCCGAAGCTTGGGGCGCCATGTACATGCAAACGGGTTTGTGCCTCTTGCTGTTCTTTTTGTTCATGTTGGTCACCAACTCCCAGACGCCCGTCGGTGACTTCGTCCTAGGGCTGATCCTGCCGCTGACTTGTTTCTTCGTATTTAACCAATACGGCGTGCTTGCCGGACGAATCAGCCAAGTGACCGAAATGGGATTCGCAGGGGATTTCTCGGAGGACTAGAACGCAATAAAAAAATCCGCGAAGGCGGTTGTCCTTTCGACAACCGCCTTCGCGGATTGAACTCACCAGCCGAAGAGTTGGGGTTGTTCCGTAGCGGAAGCCGCGTAGGCTTTCGGAGAATTCCAGAGGATTCGTTCGAAACTCTTGGCGAGTTCCGCTACCCTCAGATTTAATCGAAACTCTTGGCGAGTTCCGCTACCACCAAATTTAGCGTGGAAGAAGCGCTAGGCTGAAGTTTCACCGAGGATGTAATGGACGAACTTGTTGATTTCCAAGCCGTTGGTCTTGGCGTACTGGCCAACGCTTTGCTTGTCGTCTTTTACGAACGGCTGGTCGAGCAAAACTCGTTCCGCAAAGAACTGTTTCAATCGGCCTTCGACCATCTTGTCGACAATCGCTTCCGGCTTGCCCTCTTTGAGAGCGAGTTCGCGAAGCGCGACCCGTTCGGCTGAAACCAGGGACGGATCGAGCTCGCTTGAGGATAACGCTGCAGGTCGCATGGCTGCGATATGCATTGCGATATCTTTAGCCGCAGTGTCATTGCTGCCCTTGAGCGATAATAGAACGCCTGCAACGGTGGTGGCGTTATGGCTATAGCCGCCGCTCGCACCATCAATGCGTACCATACGCCCCAGATCGAATCTTTCTCGAATTCGGTTAAAGAGCTCGTCCCTCTGTTCGCCAACCGTCATTCCCGGCTTGGATGGCGATGGTTGTTTTAGCAACTCGTCGTGGGTCTTCGCATCGCTCTTGGCGAGCGCTTCTGCAAAATCATTTGCCAGTTGGATAAACTCCGCATGGCCGGCGACCGGAGCGCTTTCGCATTTCAGTTCGACCATGGCGCCAGCCGTTTTATCGCTACCGGAGAAAAGCCCGAAGCGTCCAAACGCGGTTTCGCGATCAGCACGCTTTTCGCCAAGCTTAATCCCTTTTTCACGCAGGA
This sequence comes from Pirellulales bacterium, assembly GCA_038219625.1. Taxonomy (GTDB): domain Bacteria; phylum Planctomycetota; class Planctomycetia; order Pirellulales; family Pirellulaceae; genus JBKCUI01. The sequence continues at coordinate 13,750 of JBBRJI010000048.1, forward strand.
TCGCGATCGCCTTTTCTTCGTCGCCACCGCCCTCAACCAGTGCGGCTTTGCAATCCATGAGGGGTAAACCAGTTCTTTCGCGCAGTGCCTTGACTGCTGCAGCAGAGATTTCTGCCATTTCTAAAACTCTCCTAAAATCAATAGTCAACCGAAAATATGTGTCTTGAAACCAAAGAACATTCAAACCTGGGAAAGGTTCGAATGTTAGACTGAGCGATGCCTTAAGCCATGTCTTCTGCTTTGGCAACCATTTCCATGGTTGGGTCTGGCGCATTGCCCATCGTCTTGAGCAGTTCTGGGTTCTCGGCCTTGCCAGCCAAGACCGCATCCGCCAACTGCTTCATGATCAAATCGATCGAGCGAATACCGTCGTCGTTACCCGGAATTGGCAAATCGATCTGGGTTGGATCGCAATCGGTATCGATCAAAGCAACGGTCGTGATGCCCAACGATTTGGCTTCGCGAACAGCGTTCTTTTCCTTCTTCGGATCGACGATGACCAAGCACTCAGGCAGACGATTCAAGGATCGCAGACCATTCAAATTACGATAGATCTTGCGATACTCACGATTCAAAGACGATTGCATCTTCTTTGAGTATTCGTTGATCTTCTCGCTATTCATGATGACTTCGAGCTCTTCGAGTCGAGCCATTCTATCGCGAACCGTTCGGAAGTTTGTCAAAGCCCCACCGAGCCATCGTTCGCTTACAAACGGCATTCCGCATCGGGTCGCTTCGCGCTGGATCACTTCCGAAGCTTGTCGTTTGGTACCTACGAATAGAACGAGCGAGCCACCATTGGCTACTTGATTGAGGTACTTCTTGGCTCGCAACATGCCGCGAAGGGTCTCGCGAATGTCGATAATGTGAATCAGATTCTTACGCCCATAGATGTACGGTTCCATCTTGGGATTCCAGCGGCTCACTCGGTGTCCGAAGTGCGCACCCGCTTCAATCAACTTTTGTACGATCTCGTTGGCCATGTGTTCTCCTCTATTTTTATGCGTCCAAGGCAATGCTAACAATCGATTGGCCGTCGATCATGCACAGGAATCAAGGCGGCTTTTCAGTCCGGCTTGGAGTCCTTCTGCCTATTTAAGTACGCGAATTTCCCACAGTGCAAGACGCTTGCTGCAGCCTCAATGGCCGCGAACGTGCAAACGAAAGC